>JAYUZN010000488.1:0-5053 GCA_043751755.1 Bacteroidota bacterium
CGTAGTCCGCAGCGACTCAAAGCAAGCTGCATGCAGCCCACAAAGCCCCAAAAAGCAAGTAAACGCTTACTCAATAAATACTTTTCCATAATAATTTCCTTTAGATGTTTCCAAACGATAAAGATACATACCTTTTGCCAATTCTTTTACAAAAATTGTTTCCGCCTGCTTTTGAATGTTTTTGCGCAAAATAGGCTGCCCTTGTGGAGAAAGCAAAGTGAAAATACATTCCCCTCTGATTTCGGGGGGTATTTCGAGGTATAGCCTATCCTTGGCAGGATTCGGATAGACTTTTACCTGCTCGCTGTTCACTGCTGACTGCTCATTAGTAATCGTATCACAGGCAGAGCCTGATAGCACGCCGAGATGATAATTGGGGAAGTTGGGCAGACCGAACGCCATGATTTTGGGGAGTTGTATGGCATGTTGCTGGAAGTCACAGGCTATACCTGCGCTATCTGGAAAGTTTATGACATGTAATTTATTCGCAGAATTTGTTGTGCTAAGATATATTTTCCCGTTAGGGGCTGTTACTCCCATAAAAAAGGTTGTTTTACAAATAGGTGTAGGCGAATAAAAACTATCATACTCTGCAATATGTTGCTTTGAGGAAGTAATAGAAATATCATACAAATCATATTGATACAAATCCATGCCTGTTGAGAGGTACATCAAACGAGAATTCGGCGAAAACATTGCACAAGCAAGGTCATACTGCCCCTTAAGCCCTTGTGTTTTTAGATACTCTTTGTAACTTAATTCTCCCGTACATCTATCAAAATCAAAGATAAATACCTTTTCTCTTGCCCAGCCGCAAGAATGTATATATTTTGAGCCATCAGGCGTAAAGCCGCTTTGGTCAGGACCATTTGAAATTACATACATACTCGTATCATTAAAACTTTGAATATAAGGACCATGTAGCCCATCAGATTGCAATAAAAATTTATAATATTTATCGGCATAAAAATCAGGCTTTATTATCCACCAATCCTTACCATTTGCATGTTTACAAGCGGTTATTTTACCTATACTCAATTGTTTATTACTAAGTATAGGCACGTTTTTCTGTATAACCGTTCCTTTGCCATTATCTCCATTTATATCAACAATGCTATATAAAAAATTATCAGCATATGGCTCTCCTGTTATAAAAATGGTTTCATGGAATAAATAATATAAATTATCTTGTGTGGGAGCAGGCAGAATAAGGGAACCTTGTATATTGCTTAAACCATCGTCTTCATACTGATATGTATAACTACAAGGGCTTAAACCATTACCATTTTGCATAGTATCATTTGCCTTATTCATTACTACTACACCATTAGTGTAAAATAATATATTGCCAATTTTATCACTTATGATGGCATTATTCTGTCTAAAAGCAATAGGAGACGAAATAGTGTCCATAATAGGGATTGATTGTAATATTGTATCAAATGAGATATTGGATATTCCATAATAACCTCCAACACCATTATCGTAACCTACAAGCCAATTCGCATCTTCCCGCTGGGAATGCAAATTATACGAAAATAATATCAAGATATATAAATAGATTGTTTTCATTGTGATAGTTATAAAATATACAATATGAAGCACAATACAGTGTAAAATTGTATTGTGCTTCATATCAAAAATGACTTACTCTATAATAAGTTTTGTGGTAAAAGTAACCTGTTTATCTGAAGTTATTCGAACTTGATAAATGCCTTTGGATAGTTTTCCTACTGTTATCTTAGCAGTAGTTTCGCTTGCAAGGATTGTATGTGATAATATTTCTCTTCCTAATATATCATATAAAGAAAACTGTTTATCGGCTTCACTTTTTGCCGCAAAATCTATTTGTATTAGATTAAATGCAGGGTTAGGGTAGATATTGATATTATCTTTACAAAATGTTATAGGATTGTGTTTACGCCAATTTATGTTTTGGGCAGCACAAATATCTTTGTCATCATACACTTCAAAAGGGTAAAATAAAGCGTACAAAGCTCTCGCTTTATAAATGCCCTTGCCACCTGTAAAAGGACATTGATGCGCTATATCATCTATGATACTTATTTGATATTGGTTAAAATGGTAATCTTGCTTTGCAATTGTGTTAAGATATATTTCGTTTATCTGCTTTTCGTTGCTTTCGTATAAAGCATTAGCAACAACAGTACTATTTTTATTATCTATTATACTCGCTTGCGTTGTTTGATAAGCATTTACTTGTTCCGATACAGAAATATTTTGTGCTTGTAAGTTTTGCATAGCAATATTCAAGCTATCACTTGTTTGTAAAATACTACTATCATTCGTTGCAACAAATAAGCTATCAGATAAGCGTAATTGCTCTTTGATATTTTCTATACTTTCCTGTATTGAATGTAGTTGCGTTACAAGTAGATTTTCTTGTATAGCCTGTTGGTCTTGCTCTATTTCTGTAAATTTCCCTATACTATTATTTGCATTATCATTATAAAAGTCATGAATAATTCCCGTTTCTGGTAACAGATTAGGGATTTCATCTAATTTTTCGTATAAATAACGATTTGCACCATATTGTAATTCTTCTTGGTAAAGAGAATCGATAATGCTATCATTAGCAGTAAGATAATCGAACCCTTTTAGACTTTCTCCGATAAGGTTTGCATTACCTCCACACTCTGTAGCAGAACAGCCTATGTCTTGACCTACAACTTGTATAAACCAATTTGAAGGATTTACACTAGGATAAAATATAGGGTTTGCCCCATCTATAAAGAATGGAAAAACTGTCCCCAAATTTTCTGCCCCGTAAGTACTCCCATAAATGCCTCCTGTAGCCGTCCACTTATTCCCTGTATGGTCCTGCTGGTCAATAAACGACGAAGGATTAATATACATTCCCCAAAAATGGTCTTGCATTTCATTTCCTATTACCTTATTTTCTGCGTGGCAGTCGCCTCGAAACTCCAGCCCCTTTGTCGTCTCATCTGTAACATTGCAGGAAATCGTATTTTCGGGCGAATCTTGAAAATACAAGCCAGAATAGGCGTTTGCCCCATTCCCTGCACTTGCCCCGCTTACCCGATTGCAGCCAAAATAGCCATTTGATGTATTTTGCACAAATATTCCATACGCATTAAAAGGAGGCGGAACAAGGGAGTTGGGAAGTTGATTCATCACAATGCCAGGGCTTGACTGGTCAAAGACCTTGATATAACTGCCATTGAGGACAAAAATCCCCCTTCCTGCCAATCCTGTAAAAATATTGTTGCCATTGATATTCGTAGCAAAAGCCCCTAACCAATTCAGAATCCCAATTCCGATAGAGCCACTGCCACCTGTAGGGTTGTGTATCTCTATATAGTTGCCCGCAATATCCGTAGGCGAATAATCTGCCCACTGCGACAAGACTCCTGCAAAACGGGCGTGTATTGAATTGTTTTCTATTCGCTGTTTGTCATTGCGAAAGGTGTAGATACCTAAACCCATATTTAACATAGTGTTATTCTTCGCAGTCAAGCGGCAACCATGTGTAACTATACCATAATCGCAATCGTCAAAACCGTTGGGCAGTGTCCCCGAACCTGCTCCCGTCATGGTCAAGCCTGCAATCATATTATGCCCTACATTCAACACTGCCGAACCGTTAAAATGTACAGGGTTTCCGCCATTCCACAATAGCCCCGTAGTACCATCCTGCACAGTATGATAAGGGCTGCTGGGGAAATCATGTATATCTTTGAAACGAATCTTGGACAAAGTCAGCTCACAATTATGTCCCAAAATACCATTCGACAGGTGGCGAAATTCCACGTTGTTATTCATCGAAAACATCAAATCGTTCAGATACATGCCCGCAAGGGCTTCGTTATAAATGGGCGTAATAGGCGTTGAAAAAGAGGGAAGTAGATTTCCTGCACCCTCAAAAATAGTATTTTCTACCGTCAATGTGAGGCTATTAAAAAGGGTATTTGCACTTTCGCCCACACAAATCCCAATATAATTGTTCCGAAATAAGCTATTTGCATCTACAAGTACTTTGGCAAGGTCATTGATAAAAATGCCATATTCGGCATCTTTCACAATGGAATGATGGAGTTGAAATTGGGCAGATTCGGCTACTTTGATGCCTCGCCACAAATAATTACACCCTTGTAGCAAGCAATCCGTCATCTCTGTGGGCGCATTATCTAAAATCGTTATTTCGCTATCATGCTCCATTATGAATACAATATTTTGAAAATGATAGGGCATATTTATAAATAAAGTATTCCCAGCGTCTATTCTTACAGTATAAACCGTATTATTGGGAAGAACAGGGAAAAAGCTTACCCAATCCGAAAACTCTTCTGTGCCGTCAAGGTAGGGAATCAGCAAGTCATATCCTTGTCCTATAGTCCAACCCGTATTAACCGTGCTTGAAATTGGAGGTATGGCATTTCCATTTACTTCCATTATCGCAGCAGTATTCGTGAAAGTCGTTGTTTCGCAGCCACTATTATTCACGCTAAAATGAAGCGTTGTGCAACCTGGAGCCAAGTTCATCGGAGGCGTAGTTAGTACATTTCCATTTATCCCAAAATCCGTTGTTTGGACAGAAAGAAGGTTGAAATTATCTATGTCTAAAACATCTTCTATCACTACGCCATTCACATTGCCTTCTGTACAAGGATTACACACGATTATTTCATAGTCTATCACCCCACCCAAAGTAATAGAGGTATTTGTTACCGTTTTGCTAATTGTCAAAGGATTGTTTTGGATATTGATAAAAATATAGGCTGTCCCGCCATCTTGCCCATTGCCGCATACAGGCACGTAGGATAGCATTACCCAACCATTCGGGAGTCCTGGAGCAGGAATGAAATCGAAAGAGGTAGTAGTTAGATTCACAATTGTACCCGCATTTGCATTTGGCGTAAGGATTCGGATTTGCGAGAGTACCGTATTTGAACTAACATTCAAGTCATTTACCAAAGGCGTAATATGCAGAATGGAAGGAATGCATTGAATATCATAAATATCTGAAATGCTGACAATATTGCAAGGAGGAGCGCAAGGACTTGTGTAGAGA
>JAYUZN010000489.1:0-2350 GCA_043751755.1 Bacteroidota bacterium
GGCGAATTGATGGCATTAAAGGGCTTTTTTGAACAACAAATATTGAAAGATATGCTGGGGAACATGCCAACTATGTCGTTGAGTGAGCGTTGGTCAAAATCGCAATCGCCCGAATACATGAGCCGTTCGATATTTGAAAGCCCTGCACAAAAGTGGATAGCCAAAGTAACGGACGTGTATCAAGTGGCGCACTTTGACCCACAAGGCAAGCAACCTGCGGTGATTGTGAATGAGAAAAAAACGATAGAAGTGGCAGATGTGGAAAGGCAATTGTTTACCGGGGAGATTTCGCATGTAGAAAAAGCCTATATGATTGCGCGCCTTTCTGAGATTGTTATGGCTATCAAAGAGGCGTTGGAGCGTGCAAACGGCGCAGAAGTCCTAAAATCGCAGATTAATATGAAGAAACTATTTCAATACTTGGAAACAGGGAAATAAAAAATTAGCAAAACCAAGTTTAAGCTCAAGTTCAATTTTATCATCATATTCAGGGTGTTTAAGGTTGTTGCTAAAAGTTTAAGCTCTTGCTTATTGGCAGGATAAGAGTCAGGCAGTTATACCAGGGTGCTTTAAGTGGGTTCGAATCCCACCCCCCGCTCCCTAAAATACCATTAGCGGGGGTGGTATATTTGGTTGTATGAAGCACTTTATCATTAAGCTAACACTGTTTGAACACTCGAACTGTAATGGGAAACGCATTTCGGATAGCATTTGCGTTTCTTTCTTTTTTTTATTTTCCCCGAAAATTCTGTAAATAACACAAAGAGGTAGGCAAATTGGTATAGCCCGAACAAAAGTTTGAGTACAACCCTGAATGTGCTTGCAGGTTCGACTCCTGCCCTCTTTACTACTCAAAAACGGAGACCCGAATAAAAATTTCCCAACGCTGGCAGCGTGCCACCCTGTTTACCAAAAGTAGCTAGGGTTAGACGCTGGCAGCGTGGTACGCTGTTTACCAAAAGTGGAAAGGGTTTAAAACGCTGGCAGCGTTAGTCGCACAACTATGTCAAATTTCTCCAAACATCTCCTTCCTTCGCTCTATTTTGTGCTATTTTTGGCAGGGATTTTTATGTTTTTGCGAGAATGGCAGCTCAAACATGCCCTTTTTACTGCCAAAAATATATACGCAGAAATCGCTGGAGATGACCGTATTGTGTGGAAAAATACCCCTGAAGGCGTGAAGGCTGCGAGTGTTCACCCCTTGTTGCAGCAAGCGAGCGAGCCGTATCGTCTTTCGCAGATTCCCGAATATATCGAGGCAAATGATAGACTGCGCAAGATAGATTACACCGAAATATATGGTGCAGGAACGGTAGATACGATTGCATGGGCAGCTGCGCCGGGCAAGATTTTCATTTTTCAGATAGATAGAAAGAATCCTACTTTGGGGACTGCCGAAGTTTCCGAACCTTTTGTTATAAATAGTTATAGACTCTCTTTTTCTTTCAATGAAAATGGCAATTATTGGCGTATTATGCTGTGGATTAGTATATTAGCTTCTTTTATTTTGGTGTTAATATTGCTGATTTTGTTGCCTCTTTTACGAGAAAAAAGAGCGGAAAACCGCATTTTGCGCAGTTTGATGTGGGCTTCTATTGCTTTTTTTGCCCTGCAAAGCATTCGCTATTTGTATTGGGTGGTGCAGTACAAAGAAACTGCCATTCAGTTTGAAAAAGTATTTTTTCTGTTATATGTTCTATTTTCTTTTTTGTATAGCCTTTTGTATGTTTGGCATTATGCAGGAAAAATGCCTTTATTTTGGCGAATTGCCTCCTGTGTCTTAGGCGGATTTTTTGTTTTTTTTACGTATAAAATCATTTTCCTTGACAAAGAACTTAAATATTTCGCCCCACAATTGGAGGCTTTGAGCTATTTTGTGTTTTGTTTGCATATTTTTTGGGGAAATATAATGGCTTTTCTGCAAGAAAAAATGCTGTCTTTGCGCCGAAAATTGCTGCAAATAGCAGGTTCTGTCATGGCTTTGGTAGGCATTATTTATTTTTCATTTTTTACAGAAAAAAGCTATGAAGATGCTGTTTTTATTTTTGCTTTATGGCAATTTTATCCCATTTTGGGCGCGGCTTCGCAACGACTCAAATTCGGAAAAGTGAGTCTTGTTGTCAATCAGACTTTGCAATATATTATCTTTTTTGCTGTAGCTTTATTTGCCTATTTGCTTGTCAATCAGCTATTTCAATTCATTTTTGCGGGCAATCCTTATCGTTCTATTTTGGAAGTTGCGAGTTCTATTGCACTTATTATGCTGGTTCGTGCCGTTTATTTGAGCAATGAAAAGCAGATTCGTAAATATTTCATTCTTTCGCAGCAACAAAAAGAGGATAAAATCCGT
>JAYUZN010000490.1:0-2637 GCA_043751755.1 Bacteroidota bacterium
TCCCCCCATTTAGGGCAGGGCAGGGGCGGGTATGAAATCAATACAAAAGACCGAAAAGACCTTGTTATTCATCATGGAAAAACCTCAAAAGACCCTGTAGGACTCATTTTAGAAGCAAAAAAGCCTGCTAACAAGGCAGAAATGATGACTTTGCAAAACCCAAACAAGAAGGCTTTGCAAGAATTAGTCCTTTATTATCTGAAAGAAACCTACGAAAAAAATAACCATGAAATTAAATATCTCGTAGCTACAAATATTTGGGAATGGTATATTTTAGATGGAATTTGGTTTGAAAAACATATTTTCAAAAATTATGAACTGAAAAAAGCCTTTGAAACTTGGAAAGTAAGTGGACAGACTACGCAATTTTTCTACGACAATATCGCCAAAGTTTTGTTAGAAAAAATAGAAGATGACTTGCCTTGTACCTATTTTAATCTCAAAGATTTCCGCACACTCGCAGAAGCCCCTGAATGTGAGGAAGATAATGAATTGATTTCTTTGTACAAAATCTTTTCGCCCGAACATTTGCTGCGCAAGCCTTTTGCGAATGATAGCAACACTTTGAATAAGGCTTTTTACTTTGAATTGCTGTATATTTTGGGTTTAGGAGAAAATAAAGAAGAAAGTAGGAGGCTCATTCAGCGAAAAATGGGAAAAGAAAGACAAGAAAGTTCTTTGTTAGAAAATACAATCAACAAATTATCGGTAGGAAATAAATTTGCAGTCCTCAATCAACAAGAATTTGTAGAAGCCGAAAAAGTCGAAAAAGAAATTTTTGAGGTAAGTTTAGAATTGTGCATTACTTGGCTGAATCGTATTTTATTTTTGAAGTTATTAGAAGGACAACTCATCAGTTTTCACAAAGGTTTACGGGATTTCGCTTTTCTCAATACAGACACAATCAAGGATTTTGATGAGTTAGATGAGTTATTTTTTGAAGTATTAGCGGTTCCTATTCAAGAAAGAAAAGCCTCTGTTATCCAAAAATTTGGAAATATCCCGTATTTGAATAGTTCTTTATTTGAATATACAGAATTAGAGAAAAAATATATAAGCATAGGTTGTTTGAAAGATAGGCTGAAATTGCCTCTGTATTTTCAGACGGTTTTGAAAGATGGAAAAGGCAAGCAAATGACAGGCGAACAGAATACTTTGCATTATTTATTTCAATTTTTGGACAGCTTCAATTTTTCGACTGATTCTGATGCAGCTATTCAAACTGAAAGTAAAACCCTTATCAATTCTGCTGTGTTAGGATTGTTTTTTGAAAAAATAAACGGTTATCAAGAAGGCTCTTTTTTCACACCTGGGTTTATAACGATGTATATGTGTCGCGAAACGATTCGCAAGGCAGTTGTTCAAAAATTTAATGAAATAACAAAAGGTAATTATCAAAGTTTTGAACAGTTAAAAGAAGAAATTGATTATTCAGATAAAAATGCCCGAAAAGCGGCAAATGAAGTCATCAATTCCCTCAAAATTTGTGACCCTTCTGTGGGTTCTGGGCATTTTTTGGTTTCGGCTTTGAATGAAATCGTGGCAATTAAAAATGAATTGCAGATTTTATGTTATCAAAATGGAGATAGAATCAGAGCCTATAAAATCGAAATCGAACATGACGAAATCGTGATAAGCGACAAAGAAACGAATCAATTATTTCAATATCGCTTGAATCAAAATCGCTATGCAATAGACGAATTGCAGGAGTTGCAGGAGGCTATTTTCCATGAAAAGAAAACGATTATCGAAAATTGCTTGTTTGGTGTGGATATAAACCCAAAATCTGTGGCAATTTGCAGGTTAAGGCTTTGGATAGAATTGCTCAAAAATATGTATTATACTCAAGAAAGTAACTATACAAAATTAGAGACTTTACCAAATATAGATATTAATATAAAATGTGGTAATTCTTTGATTAGTAAATTCCAAATAGAAAATAAAAATGGTTTTTTGATGAAAGATACTGCTTCTCGCAACACACAAAAAACCTTAATGGAAACCTATAAAGAAAATGTTTTTTTGTATAAAAACCTGAAAGACAGGGCTTTAAAAACGCGTGTACAAGAAAGCTTGGTTCATCTAAAAAATACTTTTATGCAAATGATTTCCCCTGCGGATAAAGATATTATGCAAAAAAGGAAATTAGAAAATCAGTTAAATGAACGAAATATGTCTTTTCATTTCTTTTCTACGGCAGCAGAAAAAGAAAAATGGGATAGGGAAATTCAACAATTAAGCCATGAATTAATTGAAACAGAAAATAGAATCCAAAATAAGATAAAATTAATTTATCACAATGCGTTAGAATGGCGGTTTGAGTTTCCTGAAGCTTTGGACGAAAACGGGAATTTTGTGGGTTTTGATGTGATAATAGGCAATCCTCCGTATGGCTTGTTTAACAAAAAGCAAAATCAGAAAGTAGCCCTAAGTGTCGAATCTGAAATGTTAGAAATCATTACAAAAGAATACCCTGAAGTACAAGGCGGGACGCTTAATGCTGCACGTATTTTTTATGCATTGGGCTTTAAACTATTGAAAGACAATGGTTTTCAAGCGATGATAATTCCTTTTGGCGTTCTTACAGATACAACTTCTGCAAAATTGAGGAGGCATATATTTGAAAATTATTGCTTT
>JAYUZN010000491.1:0-2280 GCA_043751755.1 Bacteroidota bacterium
GGTTGGACTACGATTTCGGATAAAAGATTGAAAAAAGGCATTCAACAAAGTGAATTAGGCTTGGATTTCATCATGAATTTGAATCCTGTTTCCTACGAATACATCGCTGAAGGGCAAAAAGGAATCCGTTATACAGGTCTCATAGCCCAAGAAGTAGATGCAGCCGCAAAAGGCACTTTTTCGGGCGTGGACAAAAACGGAGAATATTGGGGCATTCGCTATGCAGAACTCACTGTGCCTTTGATAAAAGCTGTACAAGACATCAAGACAGAAAGTGATACCCATATCGCTGATTTGGAGGCTCAAAATGCAAATCTCATCAAACAATTAGCGGAAATGCAAGCAACTATGGCGCAATTCAGCACAGATTTACAGGCTTGCTGTTTCAAAAGCACAGAAACAAAGGAAAATACCTTCACTGCGCCGCAGTTTGTGTCCTCACAAACGGCTCAAAGCCCACAAACGGCTCAAGATGCGATTTTGAACCAAAACATTCCTAATCCTTTCAATGAAAATACTTCCATTCAATTCTATATCCCACAAAATATCAAAACGGCTCAAATGCAAATCTCCGATATAAGTGGAAAAGTAGTAAAAACCGAAAGTATTGCCAAAACGGGTTATGGGACAATGACCATTGAGGCAGGCAACCTTGCGGCAGGAACCTACACCTATTCCCTCGTGTTAGACGGAAAAGTATTTGAATCTAAGAGAATGGTATTGACAACACGTTAAACAGCAGAAAAGAGTGGCGCACCTTCAAAAGGTGCGCTACCCTATTAAACATAAATGAGTTGATGTCCTTATCTAAGCCCTTTCTCCATTTTTGTTCCCTCAAAATGATAGGGTAGTTTTTGGGTAGGGGCAAAAAAATAAAACCCTCAAAACTCATTCCTATGCAACAAAAAATAAAAAGAAATGTCATTAATTTGAAAATTACACATTTAGGGAGTTTCCACAAAGGAACAATTACCCTATCTTTGCGTATTGCTTACAAAAAGTGTGTAACATGCAGCGACTTTTATTACATTTACTCATTACTGCCCTACTGATTGCGTTCCCACTCACAGATTTTGCGCACAATACTTATTTTCCTCCCGATACGGTGGTCAATGGTATAGCTTCAAAGAATTATATGTGGCTTTATAACATACCTTGGGAATGGAAAGTAGAAGTGCCAGTAGCGACCCTCAATTATTATCAGCAGAAAGCCCGCCCCAAATGGACGGGCGAATATAGCTATTATAGCAAATACATCGACCCCGCAGACAGAGGCATTTCCGCAGTGGCGCGCGGGCTAAAAGAGACGCTCACAGAGGCAAAAACCACTTATACATGGAATACTGACCAAGAAATAATGTTTGTGGTAAGCATGATTCAGCAGTTGCGTTTTGTGCCAGACTCTACGATGGGCTACCGCGATTATGAAAAATATCCGATAGAAACCTTATTTGACGGCTATGGCGATTGCGAAGACAAAGCGATTTTGGCAGCAGCTTTGTTGAGGCGCATGGGCTATGATGTGGCTTTATTGTTCTTAGAAACGGCAGACAAAAAACGCTCGCATATCGCCTTAGGAGCGGTTATTCCCACCCGCAGCACAGGCAATTACTTTTCGCATGGCACCAAAAGATACTATTATATAGAAACCACCTTTGCAGGTTGGCGCATAGGCGAAGTCCCCGCAGAATGGCAGGGATTAGCGGCGGTTGTCATTCCTGTGGATTGATAGCATATTAGGGTGGCTCACTTTTCAAAAGTGAGCCACCCTATTAAACGCAAATCGATTTACCAGCCTATAATGTCAGTTGCTAACTGCTAACTGCTATGGTCTGAAACAATCACCCATTTCCCCCCTATTTTCTGCCACAGCAGCGTAAAATGCCCCCCTATATCGCCTATTTCACGTTTCAAATGCCATTTTCCAATGATATAGACATGTTTTTTGTCTATTTTCGCTATTTTCAGCAAATCAAAATGCAAAATCCCCATAGCCGTTTTGTCGGGGTAGCTTTTTTTATAGTTGTCTAAGGTTTTTTGCCAGCCATAATTGATGCCACTTTTTCCCACAAAAGAAAGCGAATCGGAATGCCAATAGCCTTCCATAAAAGCCGCAAGATTGCCCTCATTCCAAGCCGTTTCCTGCTGCGAAAGAACCTTTTTGATAGCTTGAATGTCTTTATCACTTTGCGCAAAGCTGCGAGAGTGTGCAAATAACAGAACAATAATGAAGAAAAATCGGTTCATAATTAAGAAAGTAGCTGCCATTTTTTAAATGGC
>JAYUZN010000492.1:0-5857 GCA_043751755.1 Bacteroidota bacterium
AGAACCTACAATATTCGCCCCAAGCCATTCCACCAATTCGAGGGTCGGCAGTACATATATCCCTTTTTCCCAGAGGAAGAACCGCAACTGATTCCCGTCTATGGAATCGTAGAACGATTTAGGCTTTATAAGCAATTTCCCTTGCGGAAAAATTAACTCATTGAGCTGCAACAAGTCGCAAGGTGTTATATCTGTTCCTTTCATCATTGTAACTGTGGATAATTGTCTATAATGAGCAAATGAACCATATTTCTCATTCTCTGCTGCAACTCCCGGCACAAGGTATAATACGGACTGGAATCGTCCAAATTGAGGAGAACAACCGCCACATATAGGGCGGTTGCTTCCGCATTGGATAGCTCTAATACAATATTGTGTTGCCGTCTTGCTTGCTTCATTTTGCACTCTTTGTTGAGATACTGCTTGTTGATACTATCAATATAATCGTTCATCAGCGTTACCGAAATGTACTCGTGCGCCAACACCAATCGCTTTGCCTTGTCTTGGGGAGGCACTTCGGGAACTATCATTTCAGTAGTCAAAATAAGCTCCAATAAGCCCTGAAAAGGATAATTCCAGGCTACATGAATCTCTAATTTTGACTTTTTAACTTTGCTCATATTTCCTGCTGTACATTAAAATTAGCCTCTACCCTACCCCGAACTTTGCTGAATAAGAGCGTTATCCATTTGCCTTCCTGCATAGGAAGCCCGATATAAATAGCCTCGTTATCGGAAGAAAAACTTGCCTCCAAAGGCTTACATTTTGGGTATGCTCTGTTAAAGCTCTCAATCCTGACGCGCATAAAAACAAGCCAATCGCTGTGCGTTTTGTCTGTAGAAGCGTTATGATACTTCATAAGAAATTCGAGTATCGCTGTTTGAAGCTTGTTTTCTGCCCTTCCTGCGAAAACCTGTATAAAATGACTCATCATAATGTTGTGTGTTAATTTATAGAATCATCTCATATTGCCCCATTTGTGCCTTCATAATCTCCTTCGCACCCTGCACTCGTTCCATGTTCTTCTGGTAGGTTTTTAACCTTACCGACCCAGTTTTCTGCCTGAATTTCATTTGAGATTCCACCTTGCTCATGCCTATAAGCGTAAAAGGTAGCCCCCTTTTTTTTGAGATTTCAATTTCGCTTTTTGAGATTTCAATTCTGGGAGTTGAGATTTCAAAAATTTTCCCTATATTTTCGCAAGGAGCGGCGACTTCTGTAATTTTGGGCGGCGGCGGCGGTGGGGGAGCTTGTGGGGAAGTTTTCATTTCTGCCAATTCCCGTTGCAAACTCGAAGACAATACCTTTTCTCGCATAGGAACTGCGGGATGGATATGCCTTTTCCATTCTTCTGCGCCAGCTCTATCTTCAAACACTTTTACAAAAGGCGGAACTGTATCGAAATTAGTGGTTAGCTCTATTCTGCCATCAGGGAGTATTTTCTCTTGTATGGATTGTGCAAGGGGTGGGGGAGTAAGAGGGGGAAAACCTATTTTGCCCGTTTGCCTATACGGTTCTGGCACTCCCTCACTTTCCAAATCTTCCTGCATCGCCCTTGGCAAAAGTATTACATTAGAATCCGTAGCAGAATAGCGAACCTGTTGGCTGTAGGCATCGCCCGCATCATTTGGCAAATTCTTGAATATAGGTCTTTTCCTCAATCCTTGCCGCCATTCAGCCAATTTGTTCGTGAAAATACGCCCTATATCGTGCGCCCATTCGCCCAACTCATGCTTGAGGTTCTCGGCAAAGCTCGTTCTGAAATAGCCTTCTTGCACCTGCACTTCATTCTCTATGCCTGATTCTATGTGGATAAGTTCCCGCTTTACCACCAATACCATGTAAAGAATATATGCCAACAGCGAAATAATCCATGTTCCGCTCGCATAGCCCTTGTACACATTTTCTGTACCTTCTTTGTCTTTGATAGATACGCCTAATTTACTCGATTTTTCCCCGTTTTTTTGGCGTACATCATCATCTCGCTGCTTTGACCTATCCAATAACTTTTGCGCCTTTTCTGCCTCTATCCCCTCAACTACAGAGCCTAATCGTGCCTCTTTTGATTGCGCTGCACCTCGCAAAGAAGCTGCCCAAGAACCCGCACCCGTCGCCGCACCTCTCGCAGCTTTGCCTCTTAATTCTTGAATTTCGCCTTGTGCTGCACTTTTTGCGGTTTTTATTTTACTGGCGTATAGCGTTTCGATATTTGCGCTATCTGTGCGCCAAGATTGCCAATCCTTTGCGGTTTCTGCGCTGTAGCCACTTTCTGCCCTTTGGGTTTCGGCTGTGTATTTGGTAGCGGCTAATTCGGTCCCTATATTCGCTACAGCCTCTTTGATGCCTACCAAACTCACATAACCGTCAAACCCCATAATCAATATGCAAGCAAATAGATTCAAAAGGAAGATGGGGATATTTACCTTCCTAGCCAAATAATGCACCTTATTTTCGTCTCTCTTGCACAAGCAAATATTGTCCTGTGCTACGGAAAGAAAGGTGGCGGCAAAGTGTGTAATCGTGGCTGCACCAAACAGCCCGCCGAATACTATGCTGATAGTGTCCAATGTTTCCTTGTCTATCAAGCCTTGCAAGCCTTGCAAATGTGCGTGCGCAAACTTCGACATTGTGAAGGCGCAAAGCAGAATCATAAATGATAAGATAATCCATTCTTTCCAACTGCCCTGAAGTAGGGGAGCGTATCTATGGAAAACGGAAACTTTTTTTGGAGAACTCAAAGAGTTTTTCATACCTTTGTTGTTGAAATTTTTTTTTGGGTACTTTGTACCTTTGTTTTGGTGTTCGCCTCGAATCTATTGGTAGTAGATTCGAGGCTTTTTTATTTTCCGCCCGTTGTGGGCTGTGGTAGCGTATCGCTCGTGGTGGGAGCTGATACGGGTAGGGGAGTGCTGCCTGTCGGAGCTTCCGCTACCTGCCTGTGAGGAGTAACTAAAATCCTCTTTTCGCCTGTCTTTTGGTAAGCCCTCCATGCAAAGTCTTTTTTGGCTTGCAGATGGGCATGATGTGAGATTCCGATACGTAACATATAAAAATAAATATTTGACCTAAAAAACCCTTCAATTCGCATCAAAGGGGCGCGAACCTTTGCGTGAAAACCCCTTTCATTCAATCTTAAAACTATCAAAATTGCCGTTCCTTAATGCCGCTTTGTGTGCCGTTAATATAATCCCTTGTCTCTGTGAGTGCATCTATCAGCGCATTGAGCTTGAATAGACTATTTGCTATGCTTGCAGCTTTGAGGCTACCATGTAGCAGTATTTCTTCATTGCAATCCGTTATCCTTATATCTAAGTCGTGACTACTATCCGACTTGTTTTGATTCAGAATACTGTTTGCCTTTATCTTTACATGAATCAGTGCGTCACTTTCTTTTTCGGCAAGATTCAAAAAATGCTTGATAAAGAGTACCTTGTGCCGAATGTTTTTTACCACTTTTGGAACTTTAGGCTTCGTTACCCGTCTTTTAGGACCTGGAACCACAGGCATTGTTTCTGCTTCCATAATATTGAAAATTACGTTGTGTGTTTCGATTTTAAGTGGTAATGTGTGAGCAAGCCCGCAACTGAATAAGTTATTTTCGGACCCGATGCGACACACAAACCCACTATTTCAATGGTTCGCATCATCTCTACGTATGGCGTACAAACCTTCATAAAATGCGGCTCTTTGCCTCCTATATCTTTTGGCAACTCGTAGTAAAAGCTATGCGTTTTGCCACTGTAGCGCACATTTGTAAGCCCGTAAAAGCTGCGCAGGAATGTAATTGCTGTGTTTTTGGTCATAGTTTATGTGTAAAGCGAAAGACGATTAAATTCGGCAGCTATTTTTAACCTTACTTGATTTACTGCCTCATTTATCTTTGCCCTTCTTTCCAAAAATGTATCATTAGAAAGGTCTATATCCATCTCAAGTATTTTCGATTGCAGCTTCATAATTTCCTTATCCTTGTTGATGATAGGAAAGCTTCCCTTAAAACTATGCTCATACTCGTGGCACAAGCTCAGTAGTACTACTTCCTCATGGTTGTGCGCATCATAAAGCACCAATTGTCTATGTGTAATTATATACTCATAAAAGTGCGCCCGACTATCTTCTATCCATTTTATTAGCTTTGGCATTTGGGTTTAGTTATAAGGGATTATTTCCGCACAAAATGCCAATTTCTCGTCCTCGCTGAGTGCCAGGTAATACTCCAACCAAATACTATTTTTTACCTCTTTTGTCGCTTTTCCGATTTTGACAAAGCCAGAACAAGTATTGAGGCAATACACACAAAACTTCTGAAATGCAACCATTTCCCACGCAAAATTGCTATAACTTGTATAGCGATTACCACGCTCATAACCCTGCACAGCTGCCGCATCATTCACATCTACCCCTTGTAACTTCGCCTCTGCTATGGTGCTTTCGGGAATGTTAAGAATAGGGTGCTGTATCGGCGTTTTGAGGTAGAAATTCAACAAATCCGTCTGCCGTTCCGAGTCCATATTGCAAGCCCAAGAGACAAGCCCGCTGTAATTGCGCTTCTCTTTCCATTTTGACAAGAAATATTCTGCCCAATTTTCGGTGCGATAAATCTTGCGGATAATCCCTGCGGCTTCTTTCATTGGACATTTTTGCAAATGAATGAGCTGCAGGAACAGTACCCCAAACAAGATAGCTACTTGCGCTGCTGTAGGTGCGTTTGCTGTATTTTGCATGATATTTGAATGTTCGTTTTATCAATAAAAAAGAAAAAAAAGCCGCCTGTGCGCACAGGCTTAACGAATGTACGCCTTATTCAGTTTCGTGCGTACTTCACCCTGCCATTCGTGGGCGTGGGGTCTGTATTTCTCTTTGTAGAATGGAAAGAATACGACTTACAACTTGTACTTTTTAATGAGGAGTTTCTCCCTCAAGGTTATCTAATTGGCACTTACCTCCTTACTGCCAATCCCTTACCCTTCAAGACCGTTGCGATTCCTACAAAAAAATCATCTGTCCCCGGCGGTGCGCTTAGAGGGAGTCGAACCCCATAAACGCATTAGTTTATCTATACTTCTTTAACCTCCTTTTTAAAGACCTATTCTCTTTGCGCAACACCAAAATAATACCCTTGTACTTAATCATTTTTTTTAGCCAAGCAATATGAATAAAGGCATATCCCAACATTTCCCGTTCTTTTTTCGACAAATTCTTTACATTTACAGTATCCATACGTTTTGAAATTTATTTCTACCAATTACGAAATATCGAAATAATAAAACACTTTTCGCACCGTTATTTGTCAAGTAAAGACCGTACTGCACAATCTTTTGCCTCCAAAATGAGCCGCAAAGCGGTTTCATTGTCGTTGGGTATCCAAATACTTTGCGCCTGCCTTACTTTGGCTATTGCGACCTCTTTTTCGAGGTGGTCGGGCAATATTTCGGCAAGGTGCGCAATGAGCTTAGTAAAACTCATATACAGCATTTCGCTATGCACGAAGTCGTAAAAAGGCTTTGATGCCGCTTGCAAGTGCGCAGGAAGGTGCGCATACTCGAAATATTTTAAGTCTGGCATATTTGAGAATGTTAAATTGTGTCTGTGTTTTGCGCCTTGCGCAACGCCTCATTTTCTGCCCGCAGCTTTGAGATGATGTTTCGCAGGTTTGCTATGCGCCGAAGGCTAACTGCGTTCTTGTGTTCAAGCTCCATCAAAGAGACAGAAGCAAGCCCCAAGCCTAACACACTTAAAAATTCGGAGAGTTGTGTTTTTGCCATAATCTATTCAAAATTGTGTGTTACGAATCAAATTAAGGCTTGTCGTCAAAATGCTTGTCCACATATTCTGCCATTTCCCGATCCTCGTCAGTCAT
>JAYUZN010000493.1:0-2357 GCA_043751755.1 Bacteroidota bacterium
AAAATAAAGGAAAGGCTCTGTATGGATTCCGTTTTCTGCCCCAAAATTTGGAAGTCCCTGTTTTTGCTACGCAGCCACATCTTACCGATTTTCAAGTATTTGACAAGCCTTTTCCCCTGCCAAAAGCTCCTGATTTTCTCTCCCAAATTGAGATAACATACGAACAAAACGTTTTTTCTTTTCATTTTTCAAGTACAGATTTTCATAGAAGCGAACTTCATCGGTATAAATATCAATTAGAAGGCTATGATAACATTTGGAAAAACACGCATGAGCCTCTCGCAAGATACGACCATGTTCCACCCGGAAATTATACATTTTGGCTCAAAACCTACAATGCAGATGGAATAGAAAACCCGCAAATAAAACGCATAGATTTGCGCATTGTACCTCCTTTTTGGCAAACAATCTGGTTTAGAAGTGCTATTATAGGACTTGTTATGGCTATTTTTATAGGGCTATATCGCTGGCGAGTGGCACAGATTCAGCAGGAAATTTCGCTCAAAAAAGAAAAAGAAAATCTACAAATAACTTTTGAGAAGCAGCTTGCAGAGCAAAAAATGAGTGCTTTGCGTGCGCAAATGAATCCACATTTCATTTTCAATGTACTAAGTTCCATTAGCCATTTTATCATTCGCAAAGAAACCGAAAAGGCATTGGATTTTTTGCAAGATTTTTCGCAGCTCATTCGCAGAGTCTTAGAATATTCGCGCGCAGATTTTGTTTCTTTGCAAGAAGAATTAGCGACTGCGCAGATGTTTTTGCAAATAGAACAGCAGCGTTTTCAGCATACATTCACCTATTTTGTAGAAATCGCCGACAATGTGGACATAGATTTGGTGGAAATTCCGCCTCTTTTATTGCAACCTTATATCGAAAATGCGATATGGCACGGCTTGATGCACAAGGAGGAGGGCGATAGAAAAATATGGCTTCGGGTCTTGGCAAAAGGCAATTTTCTCTGTATAGAAATCGAGGACAACGGGGTAGGACGCGCGAAAGCTGCCGAATTGAAAAGCAAAAAAGCCCATTTGCAGAAATCTTACGGGCTGAAAGTTACGGAAGAAAGGCTGGCTTTAGTCAATCAAATTTCGCAGCAACATCAATGGAAATTGGAGATTGTGGATATGTTAGATGCAGAAGGCAAAGCCTGTGGAACAAAAGTTATTTTATATTAATTCGTAGAAATTCAATGAGTTGTACCTCGCTGCCGCAAGCGTCCGCTTGTGGCAGCATCTTGAAGCGTCCGCTTCCAACTTCGAAGCGGACGCTTCAACAAAGAGGTACAAGCGGACGCTTGCACCAGCTGCGTACTTATCCTAATTTTCATCTCTCAACTCTCAACTCTCAACTTTCCACTTATAACTTTCAAAAAACTTATGAAAGCAGTTATTATAGATGACGAACAAAATTGCGTGAGCTACTTGCAGGAATTATTGCTACAATATTGCCCACAAATTACTGAAATACAATCTTTTACCCATTCCAAAGAAGGGCAACAGCACGTAGTAAAGTCCCCCCCAGATATTTTATTCATAGACATAGAAATGCCGAATATGAATGGCTTTGATGTCTTAGCCGCTTTTTTGCCGAATATCCCTTTTTCGGTGGTATTTACGACCGCTTATGATAGATACGCCATTCGTGCCTTCAAATTTGGGGCGATAGATTACCTGCTCAAACCCATAAACCGCCATGAGTTGATGGAAACCGTGGCAAGAATTGAGGCAAAACCCAACCCTATTTCGCAGCAAAATTGGGAGCTTATGACTTCCGTTTCGCCCAATACCCTGCCCGAAAAAATAGCCCTTTCTACCGCAACGGGCTTACATATTGTCAAAGTTTCGGATATTATTTACTGCAAAGCAGATACTTGCTATACCTATTTTTACCTCAAACATCAGCCCCCTATTTTGATTTCTAAGCCTATCAAAGATGCGACAGATATGCTTGAAGGAGAGCAATTTATGCGCATTCATCACTCCTATTTGGTCAATTTATCAGAAATTGTGCATTATATCCGAGGCGAAGGCGGAGAAGTGCGCATGGCAAATGATGATGTATTACCCGTTTCGCGGAGCAAAAAACAGGCTTTATTGGAGTCTTTTGAGAAGTTGTAATTATATGGGATTACGAATTTGCTACAAATTTACACGCATTTTTACCTATTAGGGCTGTTAATTCGTGTTAATTCGTGCAATTCGTGGCGATAAAAACAGCTTAACAGCCCTAATTCGTGTTAATTCGTGGCGATAAAAACAACTTTTGCGAATAATTGAAAATGAATAATTGCAAGCTCTACCTCTGCGATATCTGCTTTCATCTGCGAAAATCTGCGTGCTGAAAGTGTACACAAA
>JAYUZN010000494.1:0-4298 GCA_043751755.1 Bacteroidota bacterium
AGGAGGTAACACTCATTTTGCGCAATGCAAATAGGCAGAAAGTGAGTACTTTGTCAGTCAAAACCCATGAATATGGCGCATAGTAAGGGGATTTGGATATATGTTAAATAAGGTACTTATTTTTTGCATAAGCCCACTGAAAAAAATGTTAGCCCTTTGCCATAGCAAAGGGCTAACAGAAAACAGCCATAGCTTAGAAATGAACCGTATAACTCACAGAAGGTATCCACATCATAAAGCTATATTCTTTGAGTTTGCTGGTCCATTCCCCTCCATGTTGATAGTCTTTATATTTTTGGAGATAAATATAATAGGGGTTTCTCCTGCCATAGACATTATAGATACCATACGCCCAAGTTCTTTCCCCCCATTTTGTTTTTTTCGTGTTTTGATAAGAAATATCTAACTTGTGAAAAGGGCGTAAGGAATAATTATTTCTACCTGATGCGTAAGAAGCAACATATCCGCTTGTAAATGTGTAATCTATGAAAGCAAATGTGCCAGGATATTGTTGCGAATTTTCGATAAGATTAGGAGGAACATTGTAAAGTTCTGTTGGTAAAGTCGTTTTATAACCCGATACAAATACCCAGGTAAGTGCAATATTTCGGCTGGGTTTGCCGAGTTCTCTTGATAAGAATAGGGAAATGTTATGTCGCCTGTCATATCTAAAAGGAAAGGATTTTCCCTCATTTATATCCGCAAATTGCCGCTGATTCCATGCCAAAGTATAACTTATCCAGCCATTCCATTTTCCTTCAGGCTTGTGCGCAAAAAATTCTATGCCATAAGCGGTTCCTTTTCCAACACTTACCTTATCTTGCCAAGATAAGTAATTGCTCGCAAAAGAATTTCCATCTTTGTAATCTATCACATTTTGCAAAGTTTTGTAATAGGCTTCTACAGAAAGATAAATAGATTTATAAATGTCTTTATTAATTCCTACGACAAGTTGATGCGAAGATGCAGGAGGGATTTTTTGAGTAGAAGGCACCCAAATATCATTAGGTTGCCCTAAACCGCTATTAGAAATAAGGTGTAAATATTGATTGATAAGAGAATAGCCTGCTTTAATAGACCATTCATCGTTTAGCATATATCTTGTACTAAAACGGGGCTGTAAGAAGAATTGAGATTTTGCTTGATACTGCCAAATATCCCCCCGCAAACCTATATTTAATGAAAAACGTTGATTGGGTTTAAAGGATTCTTCTGCAAAAAAAGAATGTGTATAATTGCTGAAATGCGAATTATGTTGCGTGTTTGTATCTGCCTGAGTTGTATTGTTATTTAGGGTAATAATATTGATATTAGGCACAAATATTTTATAGGTTTCTTCCATGCCTACCTCAATTTGATGGCGATTATTGGGGCTGAAAGATATGGTTTGCTTCCCTATAATATCGCGAATAGTAGAATAAAACCCCGCTTTAGCCTTAAATATCGAGATAGATTTATCGAACAAATCCACATTCAGGGTAGTATTGTAATGATATTGCGAATAGCCTCCTATCATATTTAGAAAAATTTTGGGGCTAATTATCTGTTGATAGCGTAAAGAAGTCGTAAGATTTCCCCAATCTAACTCTGTACTTCCTTTGTAAGTTAACGTATCAACCAGCGATTTCACATTCGTAGAAAACCTATCTCTCCCTGCATAAAAGCTAAAATACAAACGACTATTAGGGCTTAATATAGCATTTACTTTAGCAATTCCATCATAAAAATTATAGCCTATTGAGCCTATTCCTCCTTCTTTTAGAATACGAATATAGGAAGCTGGGCGCATAAACGCATCTATCATAGAACGGCGAAATGACAAAAAACAGGATACTTTTTCTTTTTTTAGGGGACCATTCAACGAAAAACCCAAAGAGGTAATCCCTATATGTCCACTACCATGCCATTTATTCATATCACCTTCTTTCGTTTGAATTTCAATCACCGAAGAAAGTCGTCCGCCGTACTTTGCAGGAAATCCTCCTTTAATAACCTCAATATTCTTGATAGCATCTGGCGAAAAAAGAGAAAAAAAGCCAAACAAGTGACTTACATTGTAAATAGGCATTTCATCAAAGAGAATAAGATTCTGGTCAGGGCTACCCCCCCGCACAAATATTCCGCTTGTTCCTTCTTGTCCAAAGGTTATACCTGGCAATAACTGTATTGCTTTAAATATATCTGCTTCGCCCAAAAAAGAGGGCATTTTTTGTATTTGCTGTACAGGAAGTTGTATTCTGCTGATGCTTATAGAACTGGCACTTTGTGTAGGCTGCGCTTTGATAATCACAGAATCAGTAGTTTGATTACCTATCAATAAAGGGTTTAGAAGCGTATCATGCGTTAAATCAAGGGTAATCGTATAATTTTGATAGCCAATTCCCACAAAACCCAATGTATGCACCCCTTTAGGCAATGATAATGTATAAAAACCATAAGCATTTGACAAAGTGCCTTCATTACTAAGTGTATCATAGGCACTTATATAAGCTATATTTTCTTGAGAAGCTTTGTCTTTGATAGTACCAGAAATCGTAAATTGCTGCGCATAACTAGATAAACAAATACCGATAAAAACAATCAATATACTTTCTTTCATGTTATTTTTACGATTAAAACCCTATTTTCCCTTGAAAAACAAGGACTTTATGCCCCGAATATCCGCAAAAAATACCTCGCCCGCCTTTCACATTCGAATAGGCATTATTATAGGTAGCAAAAGGGTCAGGGAAATTTTTGGCTTGCAAATGATAAGAACGTATAAAATAATACATAGCTTCGCTTACGTTTTGTAATTCTATATACATTTCTAAATAGTTTTCTTCTGGAGGGTTCAAACCATAGCCTATAGGCTCTGTAGTTCCATCTTCGGGCTGAATACACGTAAATTGTATGTCATTAAATCCCGAATTCCCTTTCGTAATCTGCAAATTTAAGGAATAACTGTCTCCGTCTATTTGCTTGTCTTGAAATAAAATCTCTTGAATTTCTTTGCTGATAGGGTCTATTATAACATCATTGGGAATAAAACGATAGCCCCACCTTTTGGGATATAAGTGATTTAGCAAAACAACATTTCCCCCCCATAGCGTATTACAACTATCATAGTAATAGCCTTTTAGGTAATAATAATTGTTCCCGCCTATGCTATCTTGAAAAACAAATTGGGTAGGAAACACATCGTATGTACTACCAATTTCATTCACGACTTGTGAATGTTTCCAATCAATACTACCCGAAATAGCGGTAGGACTATGTGTAGGAATACGGTCTGTAGCCTCCACATTAGGATAGTCTTTTGCACTTACCTTCACAGTATATGTTTTCCCTTTTTGAGGGTAAACAGGTAAAATATATTTTCCACTCCCTTTGTGCTGCAATTCTCCTACGAAATGACTGCCCTCCCATATTTCCACCTTTGCATCTTCAATAGGTGGCATGGCAGCCACGCCATGATTATTTTTAATGCTCCCATTACTACTCACATATATTGTCCATATAGAATCTGGGCAGAAGAAACTATTCACGACAATGCGCTTTTCTGGCAGAGGAAGCGTTATCTCTACTTCTTTGGAACAAGCAAATAAGCATACAACAACCATCAAGAAAAATAATTTATTCATAATTTTATCGTATCTACTGTTCAAAAATACGCAAAACCGAAACATCATACACATAAACACCACTTCCTGTAGCAGGAGTACACTGATAATTGGTGCAAGTAACGGTGATTTTAAAGGCATTGGGATAAGATGAACCGCATTTAGGAAAAGAGCCATCTGACATTACTGAACTAGAAGGAGAACCATAATAGGTAGCACCGACATTTAAAGGAGAGAAGCATACTGTATTTACCTTTGCAGTATTCAATATCAAGTCAGACTCATTCCCGTTTTCAGTAGTCGATACCTCATCTTTGAGATATTTAGTGAGTAATCCTCCTATTTTCACGATGCCTCTCTCATTCGTAACATAGCAAAGAATGGGAGATAAAACGTTTATATCAAATGTTCCATCATCTTGCAAGAGAATAATAGGATATTTGGCGCTAATCTCGTCCATTGAAATATCATAGCCTCCTTTCTCGCCAGCAGCCTCTGCGAAAGAAATAAACGATTCATAGCATGTTTGCATAGAAGTAAAGTTAATGGTTTTTTCCCATTGCTTTCTATCATTAGCAGACATGTCGTGCAAGTGATGCAAATACACCACCATGTCCTGCTCGTTTGCAAACACAAGATAGTCATTCTCCACACGCGGCTCAACGATTGAGGCGGGAGACGGGTTTGTTACAACAG
>JAYUZN010000495.1:0-5382 GCA_043751755.1 Bacteroidota bacterium
GTGCTTCTACGCGCTTTGCGTTTACCGAATTTCTTGCGTTCTACCATACGTGGGTCGCGTGTAACAAATCCTGCTTTTTTGAGGGCAGGGCGTGTTTCAGCATCTTTTTCCATTAGGCAACGCGAAAGTCCAAGACGCACAGAGTCGGCTTGTCCATTGATTCCGCCACCTTTTACATTTACTAATACATCATGTTCGCCAGCATTTACCCCTGCTACTGCAAAAGGTGAGCAGGCTTTGTCGCTCAAAATTTGAAAGGGAAAATATACGGTCAGTTCTTTGCCATTTATGGTAAATTTGCCTGTTCCGGGACGCAAAAATACTCTTGCAATCGCCGTTTTTCTTCTCCCGACATTAAGTTGTTGTTCCATTTTGTGTCTGTTTTGTTGATTGAAGATTAGAGAGTGGTGGGATTTTGTGCTTCATGTGGGTGCGTATTCCCCTTGTAAACACGCACATTGGTCAATTGCACTTTGCCAAGTTTAGTCTTAGGCAACATACCTTTTACCGCTTCCATCAACACACGTTCTGGAGCTTTTTGGAGCATCATACGCACAGGCACGCTCCGCTGTCCTCCTGGGTATCCTGTGTGACGAAGATAGACTTTTTGGTCCATCTTTCTGCCTGTCAAGCGGACTTTTTCCGCATTGATGACGATAACATTGTCGCCGCAATCTACGTGAGGAGTATAATAGGGTTTATGTTTCCCTCGTAGAATGGTGGCAATCCGGCTCGAAAGCCTTCCAAGAATCTGCCCTTCTGCGTCTATTACGACCCACTTTTTCTCGACAGTATTCTTGTTTGCTGATACAGTTTTGTAAGTATACATCTGTTGTTGTTTACCCTATGAAAGTTTAAATTAGGGCGCAAAAGTAGGAAGAGTTTTTGGGATAACCAAATTTTTTTGCGTTTTATTTTTAGCTCTCGCAGATTTGCGCAGATGAGGGCGCAGATTTTCGCAGATTTAAGCTTAAATCTGCGAAAATCTGCGTCTATAATCTGTGAGAATCTGCGTGAAATTGCGAAATATCGAACCGCCCAACTATTTTTTATTATACCTCGGCACATTTTTAGAAACGAAGTTTTGCGACTCATTATTCCATTCATTCAAGCCTTTTGCGCGCGCATTGTTCCACGTATTATTGTCTTTATTCGACTTGTTTACAAGGTCATTGTAGCTATCTACCGCCGTATTATATTCGGCTACCTCCTCTTTATTGGGCTTTGAAGTAGCTTTGAACTGCTTTTGAGCGACTTCAAATTTCTCTTTTTCCAAAAAGAAAGACACAAAATCGGCTTCTTTTGCCTCTTTTTGCGCAAATAAAAGGTAGCTATGACAAGCCTCTTTTAAGGCAGAACTGCCTCGAAATTTGGGAATCGTATCCCAATAGTTGAGCTGCTCCTCTGCGACTTTGAGCAGATTTCCCTGATTTTGCTGCATAGCACTCACATTTCCCGATTTTTGCGCCTCTGTCAAATAGGTTTCTTGCTTATATGCCTTGAAAAACACCAAATATACCATGCGATGATATTTGTTTACTTCGCCTGCATCTTTGGCTTTTTTGGAAAGTTTGTCATTCTCATTTTTTATAACATTCACTTTAAAGGCTTCTGCAAAAGTATCTTCTGCTTTTTCTACCGCGTCATTGGCATCATTGAGCTTGTCATACGCCATTTCTTTGACGGTCATATACGCTTCCATTGCATCATACGACTGCTCTGCAATGTCTTCTAAGTCCATGATTTGCTCATAATCTTCTTTCAAAACGACCTCATAAATGCGGAAAAATTCTACGGCAGCATCACGAAGGCTCGCATTTCCCTCCCAATCAGACAGAGATTGTGTGCGTTTTTTGGCAATGACTACGGTCGTAATCAACTCTTGACGGCTTTTTTCAACGGCTCTCGCTTTTTTGCTATGGGCGATTTCGCTGTTGTAAAACAAATAAGCTTCTGTTATTTTGCGAAATTCTTGACTGATATTTGTCATGTATTCGCCCGCAGAGGCAAACTTTTTTTGGGCTTGCAAGGGCAAGCAACTCACATAAATGAGAAAAAATGCGAAAATGGTTTGTTTCATATATTAAGTAGTTGAAAGTTGAAAGTTGAGAGTTGAAAGTTAATATAAATACTTAATAATCAGCTATTTATTACTTAAATATCTATTTAGATAATTACTTACTTGTACTTATAGTTGATGATTAATGGTTTTTGGACAAGTTTTTTTATTTTTAGACAAGATAACAAGATTTACAAGATAGAACAGGTAAATAGCTTCCCTTCCTTATTCCTTCCTTTCCTTATTCCTTCCCTTCCTTATTCCTTAATTTTTCAGCCAATCTTGCATAATTTGGTAACACTCCTCCACATACATATCCTCCTCCACCTGTTGAATAAAAGTGTCATTACTTTCCTGTCTTACCGCATTTGTTGTAAGCACCTTTTTATCAAAGGCATGATTTTGAACTTCATACAGGCTACTTTTTTTCTCTACGCCCTCTGTATAACGTTTTATAAGTGCGTCATATTCTGTTCGCAGTTTTCTATAATCGTCAAAATACAGCGAAATGCTAAGACTTGGAAAGCCTTTTTCATATTCGGCAGACAGCTCTTTGACCAACTGAAAGCCCCCATTTTTGGCTACCCTTTGCTGACTTTTTGCGGACAAAACCGCCATCGGAAGGGCTGGAAGTTTGGTATAACGCACGTCTTTTACCACCGAATCGGACGGCAAAAAGGTGGAATAATCACTTTCCTTTTCGCTAAACAAAGAATCCACATCTGGCAGAAAAATATCTGGCAGCAAACCCTTTGCCTGTACACTTTTGCCCGTAACACGATACAACTTTTCAATCGTAATCAATGCCTGCCCCCAGCGATTGCGCCCTGTCGTATCTACCGCAAACATCACTTGTCCCGTAGCCTTGCCAAAGGTGCGACTTCCCACAATCAAGGCACGATTATAGTCCTTCAAAGTCGAAGCCAAAACTTCGGAAGCAGAAGCACTTTCGCCATTGACCATGAGCAACAGGGGACCGTCCCAAATTGTGCCGCGATTCGGGTCTAACCTGACGCGCGGCTTGTCGCCTCTCATATTTATAACGGAAAGAGGTCCCTCATTCACAAAAATCCCTGCCATATCCAAGCCCTCATACAAAGAGCCACCGCCGTTGGAACGAATGTCAAAAATTAAGCCCTCTATGCCCTCCGCCTTCAATTTCACGATTTCCTTTGCCACGTCATTTGCGCAGCCATTCACAAGTCGCCCATTTGTGCCTTGATAAAAGCCGGGCAACAAGATATAGCCCAATTTTTTCTCGCCTTTCAACACCAAACTATGCACAACATTTTCTTCTGTAACGATTTTTTCTTTGGTAAGCCATACTTTTTCAAAAGTCCCATCAGCTTTTTGGACCGTAATTTCGATTTTGGCGCGCGAATCTGTATATAAAATGTCTATCAAATCCGATTCTGTGGCTTCAGTCAAATCGATTTCTCCGCCTTGCTGCGTTTTTACCTTTATCAAAATATCTCCTTCATTCAATTTTCCACAATTCCAGGCAGAGCTGCCCGGCTCCAAACGGAGGATTTCCAACGCACCTTCTTCATTTTCAGCACATTCCAATCCATACGTATAATTATCTTTGTGGATTCCTTGCATAAACATAGCCTCATGCGCCTTCGACAAATAGACGGAATGTGGGTCAAAAGCATTGGTCAAGGCATTGAAAAAAGTTTCTGCCAAATAGTTTTCAAAGCCCATTTCATGGTTCAAGATATGGCTTATTTTAGTGATTCTTTTTTTCAAAAGATGCTCCCGTATGTTGGTTTGACTCTCCAAAATCTCGGCATCTGTAGCCTTTTCCTCTGCGGCATTTATCATGCTTTTCAAGGTAGAATACTTGAAAGAAAGATATAATTTCTGCCTTTGTTCGGCTGTATCTTTCACAAAATCAGGTAGTTGAGCTATTTTTTCGTCAGGGATAATAATGGTTTCATGTTGCGTATAATCAAAAGGCGTTTCCAAAATCTGCGCTATCATTTTGAGGGTTTCTTTTAGCCTGTTTTGAATCAAATTGGCTGCAGCAGGTAAAAACACCCACGACTTTCCTTGAAAATCCTCGTCAATGCTGTTTTTGTATTTGGAAAGTGCTTTCACATCTTCTTGGGTCAAAACCATAGCGCCTGGGTCTATTTCGTACAAAAATAGCTCAAACACTTTTTCTGCCAATTTATCCTCACATTTTTGGGGGCTGAAATGGTATTTTTGCAAAGCCGCCTGAAGCGCAACGCCCTCTTGTTGAATGGGGTTTGCGCTTTGTGCAAAAAGGGAATTTCCTAACAAGGACGTTATTATGAGAAAATATGTTGCGAAAAAGTTGTGCATTAAGTAGTTGAAAGTTATAAGTTGAGAGTTGAAAGTTAATATCAGTTTATCATAATCAATAGGATATATCGAAAATATGTGTTTAGATTATTTTTCACTCGTACTTATTTGGCGGAATAGTTGGAGGCACTTATGAGAGGCAAATATACGGGTTTTTATTGAATGGTTGTTTAGCAAAGCAAAAAAATAAAAGTTTGCAAAAAGCAAAATAATTATTTTAGCATAGCAGCAGCACAACTATAAACAGTGCCTCCTCCGTCTGTCAAGGTATAAACAACATGTAAAGTAAGTCCATCTGGACTTAGGCTACAGCTACCTGCCGAAACACTTACAGTTGGGCAAGTGGTCGTAAAGGACTTCAAAGTTGTGCCGTCAATGGTTGCTATGACCCCTAAAGGGTCTGCGCCACAATTCGTGCGACCAAAATTGGCGATTTGGACTTTGCTAAGGTCATTTGTAACGGCTGAAATCGTAATTGTGTAAGGGGTAGGGTCTGAAGCAGGAGGGCAGGTTTCTGCTGATGTCCATTGTCCGATAAATTTGGCATTTGCCTTCATATCACATTTTCCACAAGCGGGGTCTATTTCGTAGCCCACATTACAAGCACATTTTCCGTCCGCTTCATCACAAGTCCCATTTCTTCCGCAATCAACACGATTGCAGGCAGAGGTTCCGCAAGAAGAAAGAGCAAAACAGAAAACTACGGCGAGGCTTAACACAAAAATATTACCTACATTTTTCATAATCATAACAAATAAAAACGCCTAACATAAGGGAAATGGTTTTGCAAGCGTTTGGATAAAAAATAAACATTCTCTTTGAATTAACAGACGAAAGAATAAACAAAAATGCTGCATGGGCTTATACAAACATGGGCAAAGAGCATAGGTTTTGCAAAAATATTGGTTACGTTCTAAAGTGTAGACCTGTGGGAAAAAGTTGGTAAAACAAGACTTTTCTTGTAATTTAGCGGTGCGAAACGTTAAACCAAGAAA
>JAYUZN010000496.1:0-2804 GCA_043751755.1 Bacteroidota bacterium
CCGCAGCGTTTTGGCAATGTGAAAGAAACTTCTTTGCAAGCAGCCCTCCAAAAAACAGGCTTTACAGATACTTGGCACTTGCACAAAGACCAAATAGCGACCTGCAAAGACTGCGAATTTCGCTATATCTGCACAGATTGTCGGGCTTTTGTGGCAGGGAAATATGACAAGCCGAAAAAGTGCGGCTACAATCCCTATACGGCAGAATGGGAATAAGGGGTAAAAGCAGCATATCCCCTTAATCATTCCCCCGCAACTTCTGCAAATCCTCTTTATTTTTTGCCAAAACAGAATAACTCATATACAACTGCTGAATTTGCGCTTGTATATCCCCATTTATATTTATATTTTGCGTATCCAAAATATGCACCCACGCCAACAACTCGGCAGTTGCAGGCGGCTTGCGCAAACCTCTACTTAGGCGTACTTGCAAGAAATGATCCACCGCCGCAGACACCATTTGCCCTGTAAAAGTAGGCGACAATTTCAGCCTTTTGCGAATTATCTCCTCCAAAATCGGCTTGTCTGGAAAAGGAATATGATAATAAATACAACGCCGCAAAAAAGCATCAGGCAAGTTCTTTTCAGAATTGCTGGTCATGATTAAAATAGGGCGATTGTCCTTGTTTGCAAGGTATTTTTCCCCTGTTTCCCGCACTTCAAACTGCATATTTTCCAACTCATTCAGCAGGTCATTCGGCAAATCGCGCGGGGCTTTGTCTATTTCGTCTATCAAAACGACCGAACGCTTGAGGTTAGAATCCATAATAGATTTTCCCAATGCCTCAAAGGTTATATAATCATGAATATCTATTTTGCCTTGTTTATCAGGCATTTGCGAATCGCGAAAATGCGTGAGCGAATCGTAGCGATAAAACAAATCTTTGGCTACAGAAGTGGTTTTTGTATTAAAAACCATCGGTTTTTCCAAGCCCAATTCATACGCCACACTGAAGGCAAGCTGCGTTTTGCCTGTGCCGGGTTCGCCCGTCAGCAACAAGGGCTGCCCCAAGGCAATCGCCACATTGACAGCATCTCGCAAGGCAGGCGAAGCCACATAGCCCATCGGGGCATTGATTTGCGTGATAGACTCGTAAGGCGGCAAAGTTACTTTTCGTTGTGTAACCGTAGTGCCATCACCTTTGTATATGTAAAATTCGCTCATAGTGAATTAAAAATTAAAAATATGTGTAGAATTGGGGGTATAAAACCAAGTTTTAACCTGCTGCAAAGAAATCAGAGCTGGTAAAACGCAAATATCTCTGGTTTTACCGCAAAGTTCGCAAAGGAACCGCAAAGAACGCAAAGGAATGACTCAAAATTATCCACTTTGTGTCCTTTGCGTGGACTTTCTTTACGAATTTTGCAGTTTTTAGGCTCAAAAGCCGAAAAATTTAGCTCTTTTTTCTTAAATCTGCGAAAATCTGCGTCCTCTATCTGCGAAAATCTGCGCGAAACAAACAAACAAACTACCGAAAAGCCGCTTCATTCAAGCTAAAATAATCCCCATGTTCCGTAGCATGAATCAGCAACAAATCTGCCCTTACGAGCGTAACTAAGGCAATCGCCGCAGGTTTTTGCGGAAGATTGAGTAACTGCTGCGCCTCTGCAAGCGTAATGCGCGGCTGCTGTTGCAAATAGCGCAAAATCGCCTCCTCCCGTTTTCCATACATAAACTTCACATCTCGCATATCTGACGCATAGCGAAGCACCTGCACCATTTCCTTACTTGCTACAATGCTCATATCTGCCACCCGCACAAAGGCAGAGAGCTTGAAAGGCGGCGCGTCTTGTTTGAGATACACAGGTTTTTTCGCACTTTCTGGCACATGAAACGCCAAAACCTCCCGTTTCGCATTGATAGGCAGCCGTTCCAAACTATAGACCAAAAAAGGAGAATAACTTGCCAAATGCTTCGTTAGCACAAAAATATCTTCTTCAGGGTTTTTGCAGCCCGAAATCGTCTTGTCATCATCTATGCCCACAAACAAAAAACCGCCTTTTGTATTGGCAAACGCCACCATTTCCCGTACAATTTTGTCGGGAAAGTTAGCCTTTTTCTTAAACTCTATATGCAAACCCTCGCCTTGAGAGGTATATTTTTTGAGTTCGTTGAGCGTCATGTTCGCGCAGATTTTCGCAGATGACAGCAGATTTCGCAGATATAGCTTGCATTTTATCTGCGAAATCTGCTCAAATCCGCGTTCATCTGCGTGAAATATAGATTAATCCTTTATTTTTTCAAAACCCGCATCTCCCCACAGATTTTCCAAGCGGTAAAACATTCTTTTTTCTTCCAAAAAAATATGCACCACAATGTCCACATAGTCCAACAAAATCCACTCGCCCATCTGATAGCCTTCTACACAAAGCGGACGAGAATTTGTTTTATCGCGCATAAATTCTTCCACCGAATCTGCCAACGCCTGCGCATGACGGTCAGAAGTTGCCGTACCTATAACGAAATAGTCGCAAATTGCGCCATTCACGTTTTTCAAATCCAAGCGCACAATATTTTGGGCTTTCATCTCTTGTAATCCCCTGATTACGACCTCTGCCTGAACAAAGGAATCTAACACATCTTTTCTAACCATTATAAATGTAATTGAGAATGGAAAATGGAAAATTGAAAATACCTATACTTTGAATGGGGGTAAATTTTTCTGTAAACAGGTCATTTCTTGAATAAATGACCTGTTTACAGAAAAAATTTGGTTACGTTCTAAAGTGTAGACCTGTGGGAAAAAGTTGGTAAAACAAGACTTTTCTTGTAATTTAGCGGTGCGAAACGTTAAACCAAGAAA
>JAYUZN010000497.1:0-7157 GCA_043751755.1 Bacteroidota bacterium
ACAGGTGCCACTACACAAAGCATTACGGCAGCCATTTCGGGTATGTATTGGGTAGAAAAAACGATTCCTTGTGGCAGCCCAAGAGATACGATTCTTATCAATATTTCCCCCCCTATTATCCCTACACTTGCCAGTACGCAAGATTTTTGTGGGGGGAGTGACGCACTGCTAAGCCTTACGACTTTGGGCGGAAATGGGGGATTTTCATACAGCTTAAATGGAGGCTTATTTCAAAATAGCGACTCTTTCTGGGTGGGAACGGGGACTTATTCGGTTTTGGTACAAGATGCTTATAACTGCACAGGAATGTCCAATTCGCTGAATATAATCATTCCCGATACGCTTGCAGGCAACCTAAACGCAGGCACTATTTTGTGTCAGGGGGATATTGTTGCGCTTACCTGTGCCGTAAATGGGGGAACAGCACCTTTGCAATATAGCCTTAATGGGGGCATTTTTCAAAATGGAAATAGCTTCAATGTCGCAGCGGGTATGTATAATGTTACGATTCAAGACAGCCATAATTGCCTCTTTACGACTCATGTATTGTCCCTCACAGAGCCGCCACTTTTGACGGGTTCGCTCAGTGCAAATGCCATTGCTTGTTTTGGCGAAACAACTACCCTTGTGGTTACTGCTACGCCAGGTACTGCGCCTTTTCAGTATAGCCTCAATGGGGGAGTTTTTCAAAATGGCAATACCTTCAATGTAGCAGCTGGTACATATAGTCTCACCCTTCAAGATGCTCATAATTGCACGTTTACCACAAATCCCCTTGTCATTTCGCAACCTGCCCCCCTTACAGCTACCACAAATGCTCCGCCTATTCTCTGTCATGACGGCACTACAAACCTAAATATAAGCGTAATAGGTGGTACAAATCCTTTTCAATATGCGGTAAATGCCATGCCTTTTCAAAGCAATTCAAGTTTTTCGCTGACTGCGGGAAGTTATGTATTTACGGTGCAAGATGCCAATGGCTGTACTTTCACTACGCCCAATGCTTCTTTCAGCAATCCGCCTATGCTCAATGTCTCGGCAAGTGCTACGACATTATGCTACAATGCTACCACGACTTTGACTGCCTTAGCCACAGGCGGAACAGGCGCAAAACAGTATAGCCTTGACGGAAATGCGTATCAAAATAGCCCCTATTTTGTGGTAGGGGCTGGCACTTATACGGTTTTTGCAAAAGACAATCATAATTGTATCGCAACCACAGCCCTTGAATTAGCGGAATCTTTGCCTATCAATGTGCAGGTTTTACAGATAGATAGTGCTTATTGTGCGGGGGGAAATGGGCAGGCTATCGTTGTTGCAACAGGTGGAAATGGCGGCTTCTCTTATACTTGGCTCAGCAATCCTACGCAATATGGGGATACTTTGCGAGACGCAAACAAAGGAGTCCATACCTTGAAAGTAGCTGATTCAAAGGGCTGTAGTCAAAAGATAAGCCTTGAAATTCCCTACATTTCGCCGCCTATTGCCAATTATATAAGCCGCCCAGACCAACATTTTGTTTCGATAGAAGAAGGCGAAAACATACAATTTTTCCCTAACACAGAAGGGGTATATGCCTATAGTTGGGACTTTGGAAATGGGGGTATGAGTGCAGCACAACAGCCCATTTATGCTTTTGAGGTAGCAGGAAGCTATCCTGTAACTTTGACGGTTTGGGACAAATATGGCGACTGTTCAGACGCTTATACTTTGTTATATACAATTGCTTCTACTTGTTCAAACCTCTACATTCCTGATGCTTTTAGCCCAAATGGAGATGGAAATAATGATATTTTTTCTTTTGTAGGCACTCCACTTAGCTTTGAGGCAACGATATTTGATAGGTGGGGGAGAGAAATTAGGCAATTTCGTTCAATAACAGACACTTGGGACGGGAAAAATGCCCCCGAAGGTGTTTATACTTACAGATTGAAGGCTATTTGCAAAGATGCCAAGACTTTAGACCGAGCAGGAACGATTACATTGATGCGCTAACATTCCCCGTTTGTAGAGTGGCGCACCTTTGAAAGCTGCCCCACCCTACAAACGCAAATGGGTTTATTGCTTCTGGTGCAAGCGTCTGCTTGTACCCTCTTTCTTGAAGCGTCCGCTTCGAGTATGCAAGTGTCCGCTTGACGCGCATTTTCAATAGCCTCCCAAAAATGAAAAGCTGGTTTGATGCGCGAGTAGCTTAATACATTGTACTGCTTTTGAGCATTTTTTTCTCTTACATTTTTACTATTTTGTAATTCGCTTTGCTTTCGCCATTGTCAAAATGGGCGAAATAGTAGCCATTTGGCAGGGCAGACATCGGGATTCGTAGCTCATTTACGCCTTTTTGCGTGGCAAAATCTTGTTCAAAGACCTTTTTTCCTTCTACATTGAACAAGGAAAGATGCAGTTTTTGGCTGTCATCATCTATGTATTGCCACGCCAATTGGTCAAAAACAGGGTTTCCTATAAGCATTATATTATCCGCCAATTCGGTGGGTTTTTCGTCATAAACAAGTTCGATATGTTGGCGCGACTCTTCCCTTAACTGCGAAATATCGATGCTTCCGCCTTTCATCAAGATTCTAATTTTTCTCCCCAAAGGACAAAAATTGAGAATCTGGGCATATTTGGAAAAAATAAGATGACTTCCCGGCGGCAGGACTATTTCCACATCTTCGGCAGCGGTTTCCCCTCCATTTTGCAACAAAGCGATTCTTCCGTCAAAATACAAAGTCGCATCACGCTCCAAAATGACCTTAGCTCCTGTGCGCCAACCCATTAAACCCTTGCCGTATGTGCCATAATTGAGCTGTTTTCCTGCTGCCACCACCAAAGAAGAGCCTTTGCGAAACATCATACAAGCATGGTCGCCCCCAAAAGACAGGCTTCCACTTTGATGAATATAAGAAGTTCTTTCATTCATAATCACTTCCTGAAAACCCGGCATACACCAATCTGCGCCATTATTGACAAAATTCACAATATGCCTCGTTGTATCGCCTGTTACCATTCCGCCTCTAAGACTGGTATAAGGCTGAAAAGCAATAGAGTAATCTCCTCCCCATAGTTGCGAATTCGTATAAATATCCATCGTATCTACCACAATCGAAGCGGGATAAGGCGAAAACTCTATGTATGAAATGTGGTTGGCATCAGGATAAGTACTATCTTCATACATCACTAAGTAAGTGCCAAGCATTACAAAGTAATTATATATGTCACCCAAATTGTTCGTATAATGATGTACATTCGTTGCATGATGAACGATTCTATCTTTCATTTTGCAAATCCCTCCGCCCCAACTCCAATTGAAATTGAGACTATCTAAATTATGCTCATAATCATTTAACAAAATATAATCGCTGCCATTCGATTGCGTAACCGTAAATTTCCAAATGATTTCTTTGAAAAAATTGCCATCTACAAAACGCTCCGTAGGGAGGCAGGCTTCTGTGCGGTAGTAAGTGCCACCTCCTCCAGTATTGTTTGTCTCATCATAACGCCTTATATTATAGCCTGTTCCCGCAGAATCAGGCACTTCTAAGCCAATCCAGGCACCTGTACAGATGCTTTGTGTGCAGGTATCTCCCATCAAAAAAGCTACTGTATTAGGAGCTTGCCAAGAGAGGGTTTGCTTTCCTGCTGCATCTGGCAAAAGAGGGATTTTAACATTGTTAGGCAAGCTAAAACGCACAAAAATGCTTCTGCTCAAATCTGCATATTCCAATAATATGGCTGCACGTCCCGAAATCATACCCGCAGGAATACAAATAAGTGGGTCTTTCGGTCCGTCCCAGTGATTGTCTAAGGTCTGATACACCTCGCAATATTGCGGAGTAGGCAGAGTTGAGGCAGGATTTGAGGGACAAGGCGCGCTGACAATTTGGTCAAAAGACCAAGATACATATTGACTGAATTGCGCCTGTATATTTTCCGCAAAAATAAAGAGCAAGAACAGAAAGGTAGTTGTTTGTTTCATAAAAGGTGGTTTTGTATAGATGCCATCTCTACAAAACGAAAATTTCGCTGAATCGTTGCTTTATAACAACCTTTCAGCGAAATATCCCAGAGTTGAACGTTTTTTTTAACCCTTATAAAGCTTTCGACACTTTCTGGAGTGGTTTAAAAAAACACCCAACTATTCCTTCTTGCCTTCCTTCCGTATTCCCTCTTCCACCTCCATGCCGTCCTGCAACTCCTTCGTCAGCACCGTATAAGGTCCTATCACCACTTTCGCGCCTGCACTTACCCCGTCTTTTAGCTCAATATAATCATCATCAGAAATGCCGATTTTTACAGGAACTTCTTTTACTTTTCCATTTTCATAGATAAAAACCACCTCTTTTTTGGGAGCATCAGTAGGCTTTGCCGCTTTTTGCTCTTCCAACTTCGGCGCATCTTCATCAGGTGGACCGAAGCCTTCGGGTTTTTCCTCCTTTTTCGGCTCATGATGCAAAGTTACAGCTTGCAAAGGCACAGCAACCACATCTATCACCCTATCTGTATAAATCTCCATCAAAGCACTCATACCTGGACGAAAAGGACTTGCCGAAGAACTCGCAATTTCCCCTTTGCTACGCATCATTTCTTGATAAGAAGTAGGCAAAATCTTCACTTTTACCTGAAAACTTGTAACTTGGTCGCTGCTGCCTAAGCCCGTTTTTGAGGCAGAATAGGCAATGTCGGTTACTTTTCCAAAGAATTTTTTATGCGAAAAAGCATCTACTTCTACCAACGCAGAATCGCCCAAATGAATATTAACTATCTCATTTTCATTGATTTCTGCCACGACTTCTACGCTCGACAAATCGGCGATTTTTATCATTTCCGTACCTGCCATTTGCATAGTCCCTACCACACGCTGCCCAACTTCCACATTCAAACGGGTAATCGTGCCGTCCATAGAGGCATAAATATTGGTGCGATTCAGGTTTTGCTGCGCCTGTTTGAGCGAGGCTTCACTGGATTTCATGCGATAAAAAGCCGCTTGAATCGTGTATTGAGAAGCCGAAAGCTGCGAAATGGATATGTTATATTTTAACTGAGCATTTTCAAAATCTACCTGTGAGGCGATTTTGTCCTCCCGCATTTTGCGAATCCGCGCCAAACTCACCGAATCTTGCTTTATATTGACTTTGATTTGCTCCTGACTTGCTTGTGCTTGCAAATAATCGGAATTGGCAGAATTGACGGCAGCTTGCGACTGCTCTAAGGCGGCTTTGTAGTTATCTGGACGAATAACCGCCAACAACTGCCCTTTTTTAACATATTGCCCTTCTTTCACATACAATTCCACGACTTCGCCCGACACATCAGGCGCGACAGGCACTTCTACCGTAGGCTGAATGCTGCCCGACTCGGTAACTCTTGCAAAAATGGTGCGTTTTTCTGCCACAGCCGTTTCTACCGAAGTAAGCACTTTTTTCTGCTTGCTTTTGGCATACATCAGCCCCGCGCCTATCCCTGCAAGGATAAGAACCGCCCATATCCACTTTTTATATTTATTTTTTTTCATAGAGAAAAATGTGTTTCGTTTTAAGGAATGAAAATTATTTCTCACCCCTAAGGCACTAAGAAGCACAAAGGAATATGGTAAAAGAAGACAACTAAGCCCTACCTTTTCTTTCTTAGTTTCCTTCGTGCCTTAGTGGTAAATTATGATTTTATTCTTTTCGTGTTCCTTAGCGCATATTTAGTCGAAAAAAGGAAATGCTTATTACAATTTTTGTTTTTTTTTAGGCTTATTGCGAAAAATCTCCTTATTTTTGTAGGATATTCTTACAAATATTTATCCAATCAACACACATTTTTTTTATGAAAAACCAATTGTTATTCATTTTTTGCTTTGCTTGCGTCAGCCACCTTCTTGCACAACCTATGTTGTACGAAGGCTTCAATTATCCGATAGGCACGTTGGCTGGCAATGGCGGCTGGCTACAACAGACACCGGGGGTTAATTACCCTACGCTTGTCGCAAATTCTGGCTTGAGCTACCTTGGCTATCCCGTTTCGGGGAGCATTGGCAATAAATCTGGAGTTGCTTATTACGGGGTAGGTTCAGATGATATTGTGTTCAAATCGTTTAGCCCGATTTCTTCAGGCACGATTTACGCCTCTTTTTTAATTAATTACCAAACAACAAGCAATCTTGTGCAGGATTACTTTATAAGGCTCAATGCTGCAAGTCCTACCATTTCCGCGCTAAAATTTGGGGGTTCGATTAGTCCAAGTATTTTTTACCCACAATTGCAATTATGGAATAATAATTCCTCCTCTATTAATCCTCCGCAATTAGCGGGTTTCCAAACACATTTAATCGTTTTAAGCTATAAATTCAGTTCTGGAGCTGGAGAACATGATACAGCAAAAATGTTTATCAATCCTGTCCTTTCAGCTATTGAACCGATTCCTGACTTAGTATATGGGGTAGGAACAGATTTCCCCTATCCGATTGAACGGTTTTACATACATGATGACGCAAATACGCTATGCTACGTTGACGAAATCATGGTAGATACGACTTGGGCGGGGGTTATCACTTCTGTTACGGCTGCGCTGGCTACGGCTAATTTTGCGGTTACGGGAAACAATAATATTTGTCAAGGAGCAAGTGTTATTTATAACAATCTGTCGCAAAATGCGGTAAGCTATTCGTGGAGTTTTCCGGGTGGCACACCTTCGACTTCTACTGCTGCCAATCCTACCATCACCTACAACTCCCCCGGCGTGTATAGTGCCACGTTAATCGCCACAAATGCGACCAATCAAAGCACTACTTTTACCCTTGCGAATGCTGTTACAGTCAGTATTGCGCCCCCTATTCCCGAAATTGTTACTTGTGGAGCAACTACTTTTTGTGCAGGAAATAGCATAAACCTCCTTTCAAGTAGTGCCACAGGAAATGTTTGGAGTCCCAATAATCAAAGTACACAAAGTATTTCGGTCAATGCTTCGGGCAGTTATACCGTTACTGTAACCGACCCAAATGGCTGTGCTGCGACTTCTCTGCCGACGACTGTTGTGGTAAATGCCAATCCTGCTGTGCCTACGATTTCTGCCAATGGAGCGACCACGTTTTGCGTAGGAGGCTCTGTTATGTTGAGTTCAAGCAGCGTAAGCAATAATGTGTGGACACCGAGCAACCAAACTTCGCAAAATATTAC
>JAYUZN010000498.1:0-2182 GCA_043751755.1 Bacteroidota bacterium
CATCGCCGTTGCGCCCCAAATCGTATGCTCATATATGGTATAAACAGGGACTTCCATAAAAACTTGTTTTTGAGCAGACATTGGCACTTTTTTAATGCCCACAATACCCGTTTGCAAAAGATACCTTAAGGGGACTTCGATAATGTGGGCTACTTCTTTGGGGTCTATAACAAAATGTGGGCGATAGGGACAAAAACCAAGGGTAGGGTGTACCAAAAAGTTACTGGGAGGAATGTACAATTCAGTAGCTCTGCCCAATACTTGCACTTCGGACATCATTACCCCTACTTCTTCTTCCGCCTCTCGCAAAGCGGTATGTATCAAATCCTTGTCTGTTTCCTCTACCTTTCCTCCCGGAAAACTTACTTGTCCGCTATGCGTTCCGCCATCTTCTGTGCGCTTCATCAAGACTGTATAAAGCTCATTTTCATGCACATACAGTAAAATAAGTACGCCCCCTATTCGCACATTTTCGGGCAAATCTGGTACTCTCCCTCGAATCGCAGGAGCCATACGCATTTGTGCATCTAAGCCTGGAAGCGGCTGGGTAAGACGATGTTTGAGCTTTTGTATGAAATCTGGAACGGTCATTTTTTATGTTTAGCTATTTTAACGTTATAATAGTACGATTGTTTAGGATTTTGCCGCAAAGTTCGCAAAAGTTGTTTTTATAGTCACGAATTGCGCTAATTTTCACGAATTAGGGCTGTTAATTCGTGTTAATTCGTGCAATTCGTGGCTAATTGCGTTAATCCTGATAGTATTACCTTTACACTAATTTAAGCTAAAATCTCTCCAAAACCAACATTTTTACCCTAAAAATAGTTAGGGAAAACATGCTGATAGAGTCCCATTTGAGTCTCTGTTATTTAATCTAAAAACATGCAAAAACCTTCCATACCAAAAGGCACACGCGACTTCGCGCCTGACGTGATGCTCAAACGTGAGTGGCTATTCAATACCCTAAAAACCGTTTTTCGCAAATATGGCTATCTGCCTTTAGAAACGCCTTCTATGGAAAATCTGTCCGTACTCACAGGCAAATATGGCGAAGAAGGCGACCGTTTAATTTACAAAATCTTAGATTCGGGGGATTATCTAAGGGGCATTTCTGCCGAAAATATCGCTGATGCGCAAACTGAAGGCATTCGAGGGGCAGCAAAATTGGCTCCTAAGTTGGCAGAAAAAGCCCTTCGCTATGATTTGACTGTTCCTTTTGCCCGTTTTGTGGCAATGAATCATACAACCCTCACTTTTCCTTTCAAACGCTATCAAATCCAACCTGTGTGGCGCGCGGATAGCCCACAGGCAAATCGTTATCGGGAGTTTTATCAATGTGATGCAGATGTGGTAGGGGCAGAATCGCTGGTGTATGATGCCGAATTTGTGGCAATGTATGACGAGGCTTTGTCCAATTTGGGCTTGCAAGACATTACGATTCAGATAAATAACCGCAAAATCTTGACGGGCTATGCAGAATATATTGGGCAAACAGATAAGTTTACAGAGATGTGTGTAGCCATTGATAAATGGGACAAAATTGGGGCAGAAGGCGTAAAAAAGGAGCTTTTGGAAAAAGAAATCCCTGAAAATGACATAGATAGGCTGTTTGAAGTTATTTCTTTTGAGGGAACAAATGAAGCAAAACTTGCCTTTTTGCAAGAAAAATTCGAGGACTGTGCAGAAGGCAGCAAAGGCGTAGCAGAGTTAAAAGAAGTTTTGGCTTTGCACCAATATTTGCGCAGCTATCAGGCAAAAGTGGAATTTACGCTCCTCTTAGCGCGCGGACTCAACTACTACACAGGCACCATTTATGAAGTGCGGGCAGGCGGAACTTCTGTAAGCGTGAGCATTGGCGGCGGCGGTCGCTACGACAATCTCACAGGCGTTTTTGGCGTAAATGGCTTGTCAGGCATTGGCATTTCCTTTGGCGCAGACCGTATTTATAACGTACTGCAAGAATTGAATCTTTTTCCCGAAACTTCGGCTTCAGGCATACAAGTTTTGGTCGTAAACTTCGGAAAAGAGACGCTGTCAGCGTGCCTCGAAGCCTTGCAAAGGTTCAGAGATGCTGGGATTTCTGCAGAATATTATCCGAAAGACATCAAAATAGGGAAACAGTTTACGTATGCAGATAAAAAAGGGATTCCTTTTGTGCTGATAATTGGCTCACAGGAAATGG
>JAYUZN010000499.1:0-2914 GCA_043751755.1 Bacteroidota bacterium
CGCAGCAATTACGCAGCAAATTGGCGCAAATCGTAGCAGAAATGGCTGCTTTGCAAGAAAATGAAACCTATCAACTCATTGCAAATCTTTCGGATTGGGCGGCATATTTTGCAGAAATCCACGCAGATTTGCAGCAGGAAAAGCATAGTTTTTCTTGAAAGACGGGCAATTTTTCGTATCTTTGCGCTATGAAAACGAAAGAAGAAATTATACATCTTTTTCAAGAAAATAAAGGACTTTTGAGCCGCAACGAACTCTTGCAGGCAGGGGTAAGTTCGCATCTTTTGACACAACTTTTTACAAAAGGGCATCTTGTCAAACCCAAGAGAGGTTTTTATAGATGGAATGAAGAAGAAGTTTTTATCTATGAAAATGAATGGGTAGAAGTGCAAAAAATGTTGCCCAAAGGGGTATTTTGCCTCTATTCTGCCGCACAATATCATGAGTTAAGTACCTTTTTTTCAGGCTCTTACCACCTTGCTTTCCCTAAAAATAGCTCTGCCTGCCCCCCTAATTATCCCCCTATTCAGGTCTATTTTTGGGAGGAATCTGTTTTTTCGCTGGGCATAGAAACGTATAATATAGAAGGCTCAAATGTGCGCATTTACAATGCAGAAAGAACGATTTGTGACATGTTGCGTTTCAAACACAAGGTTACCCATGAGGTTATGAAAGAGTGTTTGAAAACCTATTTGAATCGGCAAAAAATAAATATTTCCTTATTGTTAGCGTATGGAGAAACTTTGAGAGTCAAAGAGTTACTCAGTACTTATTTGGATATATTGTTGTAAATTATGAATATACAATCTATTCTTCAAAGATTAAAAAGCTTCGCTCACAAACAAAAAAAGCGAGTAGATGATACCCGAAATATGTATGTTAGAGAACGTTTTTTGCAGCAATAAAAGAACCTCAATGGGCAAGATTTTTGGCAGAAAATGGATTTAAAAACATAGCACTATCATCTGTCCTCTCCACACTCAAAACACATTTATAACCTATTTACGAAGAACTGCGTCCCAACGCATAAAGATATAAACACAATGATATTCAATCACTTACACTGCCACACACAATTCTCCCTCCTTGACGGAGCCGCTGACATCTCCAAAATGCTCAAAAAAGCCAAAGCAGACGGCATGGCAGGTTGCGCAATAACCGACCATGGAAACATGTTTGGCGTGTTTAAATTTGTGGCAGAAGCAGCAAAAATTGGAATTAAAGCCATTGTCGGCTGCGAGTTTTATTTGGTGGCAGATATGCACAAAAAGTCTTTTACAAAAGTAGATAAAGACATACGTTATCACCAACTTTTGCTGGCAAAAAACGAAGAAGGCTACAAAAATCTCATCAAAATGTGTTCGCTCGGCTACATGGAAGGCATGTATGGAAAATACCCACGCATAGATAAGTCGCTGATTCTCAAATACCACAAAGGACTCATTGCCACAACTTGCTGCCTTGGCGCAGAAGTGCCGCGCACCATTTTGAAACATGGCGAAGCCGAAGGCGAAAAGGTTTTTAAATGGTGGTTAGATATTTTTGGCGAAGATTATTATGTAGAATTGCAAAATCATGGCATTCCCGACCAACTCAAAGTAAATGTGGTTTTGCTCAAATTTGCCGAAAAATACAATGTTAAAATCATTGCGTCTAATGATTCTCACTATGTAGAACAAGACGATTCTAATGCGCACGACATTTTGCTCTGCATCAATACAGGCGAAAAACAAAGCACCCCTACCTTGAAAGAAATTTCTGATGATGCAGACCCTGCGGAGTTTAAGGGTAAGCGTTTTGCCTTTTATAATGACCAGTTTTTCTTCAAAAATACGGCGCAAATGACGGCTTTGTTCAAGGATTTGCCCCAATCTATTGACAATACCAATGAAATTGTAGATAAATGTTATGATATAAAGTTGAAAAGGGACATTTTGCTCCCAAATTATGTAATTCCCGAAAATTTTGCTACGCAAGATGCGTATTTGCGAGCTATGACTTTAGAGGGGGCAAGAAAAAAATACGAAGAAATCACGCCCAAAATTCAAGAAAGATTGGATTTTGAGTTGGGGGTTGTGGAAAAAATGGGCTTTGCAGGTTACTTTTTGATTGTGCAGGATTATATAAATGCAGGCAGAGATTTGGGGGTGCTGATAGGTCCAGGGCGGGGCAGCGCAGCAGGTTCTGCGGTTGCTTATTGCATAGGCATCACCAACATCGACCCTATCAAATACGACCTGCTTTTTGAGCGTTTTCTCAATCCTGACCGTAAGTCCATGCCCGATATTGATACGGATTTTGATGACGAAGGGCGGCAGAAAGTCATTGATTATGTCGTAGCAAAATATGGCAAAAATCAGGTGGCGCAGATTGTAACTTATGGCTCTATGGCGGCAAAAATGAGCATCAAAGACGTGGCGCGCGTGATGGATTTGCCTTTAGGAGAGGCGAATATGATGGCGAAATTAGTGCCAGAAAAGCCCGGAATCCAGCTCAATCGGGTTATGTTAGCTCCGATGACCGCAAAAGATGGCGAGAAAAGTTTGGAGGAAAAAGAGGGTTTGATGCCAGATGATATGGAAGATGTGCGCAAATTGCGGGAGATTTTCAAGGACAAAGAGAGTTTACAGGCAAAAGTGCTGCAATCTGCCCTGCGACTTGAAGGCTCTGTGCGCAATACGGGCGTACATGCGGCGGGCATCATCATTGCGCCTTGCGACCTCACAGATTTGATTCCCGTGGCGGTTTCTAAGGAGTCGGATTTACTCGTTACACAGTTTGACGGCAAGGTTATAGAAGATGCAGGCGTTATCAAAATGGACTTTTTGGGGCTAAAAAACCTCACAATTATTCGTGATGCCCTCAAAATGATAAAGCAAAATCATGGCGTTTCGATAGTAATTGATGAAGTGCC
>JAYUZN010000500.1:0-8361 GCA_043751755.1 Bacteroidota bacterium
TCTATAAAGCCGCAAGTATTTATAACGACAATTCCTGCATTCGTTTTTTCGGCTTCGTGAGTCGCCTTCACATTACTGCCTTTTAATTGCGCCAATAACACTTCGGAATCCACCAAATTTTTGGAGCAACCCAAAGTAATGACGTTTACGGCTTGAGAATCTAATTTATGTTTTTTTGTTTTCATACGAATAGTGTTTTATTTCGCGCAGATGAACGCAGATAACAGCAGATAACGCAGATAATATAAACTGTTGTCTTTTATCTGCGTTATCCGCCCTATCTGCGGGAATCTGCGTGAAATCCAAACCGCAAAGATACATCTTTTTTGGCTAAGTAAACGCACAATCCCCGTCTCCATCTTGAATTTGAAAGGTAAAAGGTTGCGGCAAATCAAACTTTTGCGCAATCATATAGGGTTTTGACGTGTTTTTTATCCGAAAATTGATATTTTTTTGACCTTGAAAATAAGCCACCAATTCGGGCTGAAAAGTCGTGAGTATGCTGGCAGAAGTGCTTTGCAGATACTCCAAAATCCATGTTGCAACAGCTTCAATATGCGCATTTTCTGCAAAAAAATAAGGGACTTTTAGGTTACATTCTCGTAAAGAAAGCATAAAACAAGCCACAATTTGCTGCGTATGCTTGTCTTTTACCTGTATCCATGTTTGACGAAAAAGGGCAGATTGATAGGAAAAATAGTAGTTTTTGGAAATCTCCTCATCACTTTGCTTGCTTGAGGTTCGGTGGGTTTGCGCTACAGCCTTGCGCACAGGCAAAACCCGCCGAACCTTTGCGCCAACCCGCCCCTCTTTTATCCAAGGAAAATGCGTGAGCCAATTCAGTTCCTTTGATGTTCTACGAAACAAAAAATCCGTATTTTTTGCTTCAATAAAGGCATTTGTTTCCGCATCAATTTCTGTTATAGGAATAAAAAGCAGGCTTTTGTCTTTATTTTTTGCCTTAAAAAAATGGAAAAAAAGTTTTGTAACAACAGAAACTAATCTTAAGAAAAACGAAAACGGCTGTAATTTAGGGAATTTCATGGGCAGTAACGAATCCCATTTTGCCAAATCATACACTCTCAGCCCTTCGCAAATCCCCAAATCTTGAAAAATGCCTAATTTCTGATAAAGTTTCCCTGCTTCTGCGGTAAATTCTGTAAGAATAACCTGTTGATTCCATGCGTTAAAAGCCATTTCTATCAGCATTTTGGCGATGCCTTTTCCGCGCGTTTTTGGAGCTATCCACAAGCAGCTCATCCATGCGATTTTTTCAGGTTTTCCATTCAAATAAATAACATCGGGTAACATGCCCAAATAGCCCAACAAATCTTCATTTTCCATCGCCAACAACAATAAAATATCTTCCACTTCTGCACAAGGGTTGTTGCATTGCGAAAGTGCGCGCAAAGGCGTAATCGGCAGGTTTTGCAGATTTTTATAGCCTTCTGAATGAATAAAAGCGGCTAATTGTGCAGTATTTAAGGTGCGTATTTGCATAATAAGCTTATCGTATTTTCACGCAGATTTAACCGCAGATTTTCGCAAATGTGGATAGTGAGTGAAGCCGAACTATTATTTGCATTAAGTAACTATTTAGGTAGGCAACCACTTCAAGGGGTTAGCACCCACTCGAAGAGTTGCTTACTCAAACGAATTTAGTTTCGCTGCCCTTCGAGTGGTCGAAGACCCTCGAAGCGGCTTTAACTTGAATTTAAACTAAAAGGCTACGTAAAAGCACAATCTCCGTCTCCGTCTTGAATATAAACAGGCAGATTTTCAGCGATTTCAATTTTTTTAGACAACCAATAATGACGAGTTGCTGGGCGAATATAATACGTTAAGGCATGTTTTTGCGTGAAATATGCCTGTAATTCGGGCTGAAAAGTGAGCAAAATACAGGCTTTCTGTTGATACATATATGCCAATATCCATTGTGCAACGCTGGGAATATGCTCTTTTTCCACAAAAAAATACGGCGTTTTTACAGTATTTTCTCTTACAGAAAGCATAAAACAGCCTATCATTTTTTCCGTTTGTCTTTCTCGTACTTGTATCCAAACTTGTTGAAAATGAGGTGATTGTGCCGAAAAATGGTATCTTTTTGCGATTTCATCATCGTCTTGCCTGCCGTTGTCAGTGTCCTCACTGACAACAAAGGCTTTTTTTTCTGCTATCCAAGGAAAATGTGTAAGCCAATTGAGTTCCTTTTCCGTTCTACGAAAGAGATTATCCGCATTTTTGCTTGAAATAAAGGCATTCGTTTCCGCGTCTATGGTTTTTATAGGAATAAACACGAGGTTATTTTCTGCATTTTTCGGGCGAAATACGTTAAAAAAAGGCTTTGTACAAGCAGAAAAGCTTTTGATGAAGAAGGAAAAAGGGCGTAATTTAGGCTTCTTTTCTAACAGAATCTCTCCCCATTTTCCCAAATCATAGAGTCTTATGCCTTTGGAAACCGCTAAATCCTGAAAAATGCCCATTTTTTCATATAATTTCCCCGCTTCTGCCGTAAATTCTGTTACCATCATTCTCCCTTCCCAAGCGGTTAAAGCCGTCTCTATCAAGGTTTTGGCAATTCCTCTGCCCCTTGTTTTGGGGTCTATCCACAAGCAACTCATCCAACCTACCTTTTCTGCCTTTCCGTTCAAATAAATAACATCAGGTAACATACCAAAATAGCCTAACATTTGCCCTTGTTCTTCTGCCAAAAACAACAACTTATCTGCGGACTCTGCACGCGGATTTTGGCAATGCGAAATCGCACGAATACGAGAAATCGGCAGGTTTGGCATATTTTCAAAGGACTGCGAAGCGATAAATTCTCGTAATTGTGTGGCATTGAGTTGTTTTATGTGCATTTTTTGTATCTTTGCAGAAAATAATGAGACATGAAAATATACGAAAAATATCCGCAACTCCAAAACCGACAATTTATGATGGAATTGTTGGTCAATAATACATGGGCGACCATGCACTTGGAACAACAAGGATTAAGCAAAAAAGTCTTAGAAATTTTGCTATTGGCAATTATGAAAGAGAAAGAGTTACAAGGTGAAAAGCTCTTTTTCGATAAGGATCCTTAAAGGCTCATAGTTTCCGCTATCAGCATCTTTGATTGCCTTTATATAAATCTCTCTATCTTTTCCTTCTCGAAAATATAATTGTATAGGTTTATACCCTTTTAACATAACAATTAAGTTCATTACTAACCTTGCCATACGACCATTTCCATTGGTAAAAGGATGAATATATACAAATCGGTGGTGCGTATAAGCCAGTAAGTCGAGTAAGTCTATTTTTTCTTGTATATTTTTTTGTTTGAAATTGACTTCTTCTACAAACTGATAGAATAAATTGGGGACTTCTTGAGGCATTGGCGGAATGAAATTGCCTACATTTACGGTCTCTTTGCGCCATTTACCTGCCCACTCATACAACTTACCAAAAGCTTTTTTATGTAAGTTTAATATGAGTGAAACCGTAATTTCTGCATCAGATTCTAATGCGATTGTTTCAATTTCGGCAAACATCAAGCCTTGAGACTCCATGAAATTTATTTCAGTAGAATCTGATAAACCCAAAAGATTGTCTTCTGGAAAAGGTGTATATTCAGTTTTACTCATGGCAAATGTCGATAAAATGATATTTTCCTTAAGATTTAGGGCTTACGCAAAAGTTGTTTTCATAGCCACGAATTGCACGAATTTGGGCTGTTAATTCGTGCAAATTCGTGTAATGCGTGGCAAACATGAAGATTAAAATATCGTCATCTGATACGCCCTTATATCCTTTTTTTCATAATAATACAAAAACGCTTGATTCGATATTTTGGTGCCGCCCGGCGTAGGATAGTCCCCCGAAAAATACCAATCGCCTCTATGATTTGGAATGGCTTTTGCCAAGTTTTCCAAAGGCTGATACACGATTTCTACAGGAATTGCGAAGCCTTCGGGTTTGAGAATTTGCGCAATTTTGGCAGAAATCTCCTCCTCCGAAAACGGCGCGTAAATGTCTTTTACTACATTTCGCTCGCTCATTCTGCCTTCTTTTTGCATCTCCAAAATACTATAATAAGTTTGCGTAATAACATGGCTCATATTTCTTTCGTGAAGCAAATGTATTGCCGCTTGAAAAGCGATAAGTTTGCCAATTTGTGCCATATCTATGCCATAACAATCGGGATAGCGAATTTGAGGTGAAGATGAAACAATGACGATTTTTTTCGGATTCAAACGCCCAAGCATACGTAAAATGCTCTTTTGCAGCGTAGTACCACGCACAATAGAGTCATCTATACACACCAAATTGTCTATATAAGGCACGATAACCCCTGGCGTTATGTCATATACATGCGAAACCAAGTCGCTGCGAGAGTCGTCATCTGCAATGAAAGTGCGCATTTTCTCGTCTTTGACAATCACTTTTTCTACGCGGGGATGCTGATTCAGGATTTTGCGAATGTCTTCGAGGGGAGCGTCTGGGCTAAGGCTTTTGAGGGCATCTATTTTGTGGGCATCTATGAAGCTCTGCAATTCCTCTACCATGCCATGAAAAGCGATTTCGGCAGTGTTGGGAATGAAGCTAAAAACGGTGTTAGCCAGCTCATAATCAAGGGCTTCCAATATTTTAGGAATCACAAAACGTCCTAAGTTTTTCCTTTCTTGATAAATGTCTTTGTCTGTGCCACGCGAAAAATAAATGCGCTCAAAAGAACAGCTTTTCTTTTCTCTTGCCTCGATAAAAGGGCGACATTGTATAAGATTGTTGTGGGCTTTGACGGTGAGAACATGAGCAGGAGGCAGTTCTTTTATCTCCTCGGGCTGCAGATTGAAAACGGTGGAAATGGTAGCTCTTTCAGAAGCTGCTACAAAAAAATCTTCATTATGATAAAAATAACATGGGCGTATGCCACTTGGGTCGCGCGCAATAAACACATCTCCATTTCCCACTAAACCGCCCATAACATAGCCGCCGTCCCATACTTTTGCCGAGCGTTCCAAGATTTTGCACATGTCTAATTCTTGCGAAATAAGGTTTGCAATTTGCGCATCAGTCGTTTTTTTGTCTGGGTCAGTTTCTGCATTGCTTTTTTCTTTGAAATAGGCATATAATTCTTTGTTTTCTTCGTCCAAAAAATGCCCTATTTTCTCCAAAACCGTTTCTGTATCTGTCGAATAGCGGGGGTGCTGCCCCAATTCCGTCAATTTCTCAATCAACTCGCCCACATTTGTCATATTGAAATTGCCTGCAACCATAAGGCTGCGATTTTGCCAATTATTCATACGACTTACAGGGTGGCAAGCTGCCATGTTATTTTTGCCATGCGTGCCATATCGCAGGTGTCCAATCATCACTTCGCCCGCATATTCGTAGTTTATTTTGAGGAAATCGGAGTCCAAAGGCGTATCAGGATATTTTTGTTTGAGCTGAATAAAAGGCTCATCTATTCTTTTGAAGAGGTTATTGAGGGGGGGCGATTCTATTTCGCGAATACGGGCATGATAGGGCATTCCAGTGGGCATATCCAATTTGACGCAGCCAAACCCTGCCCCATCTTGCCCTCGATTGCGCATTTTTTCCAACAAAAGATACATTTTCCGCAAGCCCCACAAGGCTGAACCGTACTCTTTTTCGTAATGCGCCAAAGGCTTTAGGAGGCGTATGATGGCAACCCCACATTCGTGCTTGATTTTATCGCTCATTTTTATAAAGGAATAAGTCGTTTTTAAGGAATAAGGAAAAGGAGAGCTTCTTTATTCATTTCTTGCGCAAAGGTACGACTTTTCTATGAGATATTTCTCCTCAATTTTTCAACTTATAAGACACTTGTTGATACACAATATTGAAACAGCCGCCGTCTAATTCTTGCGCAAACTGCCCTATCAAATCGTCATCGCCTGGGTCAAACTCGGTCTTGAGGCTAAGTCCAAACAGCGAGCCTACGCCATTCCAAAAGAAGGCAGTTGTGCCATTTTTGGTGTCTTTTATAAGCGAATACAAGGTATTTCCCGTTTGACGATGAATGAGTTTAATCAGCACCTTGCCTTGCGCACTTGTCATGCCTTCTACATCATCTTGGTACAAAGAAAAAATCTCTTTTTGTCTTTTTTCCAAATAAGTTTTTTTGCTTGCATCATTGGGCATGGTGCGGGTTTCTTTTTCTACCTCACGCAGCAATTCCGCAACGCCTACAGCATAAGGATATACTTTATGCACATTCCAACGCATTTTGTCGTAGTTTTCGCGCTTTTTAGTTGCCTTGCGTGCATCTCTGCCCGTCATTTTTGCACCATATATATATACGGAATCCATTTCCCCGTTGCCAATGGTTTCGCCCATCCATTCAATCACTTCCATGCGCACAGGTTTGCCCTCCGATTGCGCATAGAGGCTGCTGTTACTCGCTAAAAGGCACACAAATAGGAAAAAAAGATGCTGTTTCATGATGTTTATAAAAATAAAAAGTGAGAAAAGTGTACGATTTGGTAGTACGCATTCGATGATAAATGTATCAAAAAATATACCAAGCCCTTAAAATACGCCTTGCAAATTTCGTACTTTTGTACGAATATTCAGCACGAAGGTTGTCATTTCTTACACAATATTATGCTTATTGTGTCGTTATGTCATATTTTATGGCAAAAATAGGGAGAATCTGTGTACTTTTGTAATACGCTTTCACGCAGATTTTCGCAGATGAAAGCAGATTTCGCAGATATAATACAATAAAATACAATCTATATCTGCGACATCTGCCAAAATCTGCGCACATCTGCGTGACCTGAACTAACACATACATTTGTGATACGAAAACTACATTTATTGGTACTTCGCTCTTACATGGGCCCGTTTATAATGGCATTCTCCATTGTCCTGTTTCTGCTTGTTATGCAATTTATGGCTTTGTATCTGGCAGAAATTGCGGGCAAAGGCTTAGATGCCACGACTTTACTGCAACTGTTTTATTATGCTGCTGCCCGCCTTGTGGTTATGGCAATGCCCGTTTCCTTGCTTGCGGCTGCTCTGATAACTTTGGGCGGAATGGGCGAAAACTATGAAATCGCTGCCATCAAATCTTGCGGAATTAGCCTATTTCGTCTTTCTATGCCCCTCATTATTTTTGGCTTGTTGCTTACAGGCGTTTCTTTATATTTTTCGTTTTATACCATTCCACGTGCAAACCTCAAATTTTTTAGCCTTTTGTATGATGTGCAGCGCAAAAAGGCAGAAGTTGCCATTGTGCCGGGCTATTTTTATGCAGATATAGACAATTATATAATTCGGATTTCGGATAAAAACAAGGAAACAGGCATGATGTATGATTTTTTGCTCTATAATCATTCCGAAAATAGGGGAAATGTAGATGTTATATACGCAGATTCTGCCAAAATGATGATGGAACCCGGCTATGTGCAGTTGCGACTTGTGCTATATCATGGCTCTCGTTACGAAGAGATGAAGCCTGAACAAGGCGTAAATAACCTGCCTTTTGGTCGCACTTATTTCGATTCGTTGTATTATAGAATCTCGATTTCGGGCTTTGAAATAGAAAGAACTGATGAGTCTTTGTTTTCAAAACATCAAGTAACGATGATAAAGGATAGTTTGCAAGAAGCTGTATTGAAGTTTGAGCGAAAAATGGGGAAAGAGAGGGAGCAATTTCAGTCTAACTTGCGGACTTACAATGGATTAGACTCGACAGTTCTCAATCCTATTGGCGGAGAATCGCCCCAAGATACGCAGTTTATTCGGGTTGTTTTGGGCGAAAATGAGCCTTTTATTTCCAAAATAAAGCATGTAAATACAGTAGATGCCCTCAATCGTGCCATCGGAAATACCCGTTCTTTGCGCAGCAATCTCTCTTTTCGGATGACCGAATTGGAAGACACACACAAGCAATATTATGGCTACCTCTACGAATTGTATAGCATGTATGCCATTCCTTTCAACTGTTTTGTATTTATGTTGATAGGCATTTCCTTTGGCGCTATCATTCGCAAAGGCGGTTTAGGGCTTCCCTCTTTGATTTCAATTGTATTTTTTGTGCTGTTTTATATTTTGCTCATGCAAGGCAAAAAATTCTCAAAAGACGGGGTTATTTCCCCTATGGTTGGTGCGGCTTTGCCCATTATTATCCTCCTACCTGTGGCAATTGCAGCCCTGTATCAGGCTACGACTGATGCTTCACTTTTTGATGAAAGTGTGCGAGATAGCATTCGAGATAAGGTAAATATGTTTTTTCAACAGCTTTTTTCCAGAAAAAAATAAGGCATAACCCACGAGCAAAACGGAAAACCTGAATAAATAAAAGGAACGCTGCCAGCGTGCCACCCTTTCCACTTTTGGTAAACAGGGTGG
>JAYUZN010000501.1:0-6469 GCA_043751755.1 Bacteroidota bacterium
TTTGCGGTTCCTTTGCGAACTTTGCGGTAAAATCAGAGGTATTTGTGGTAAAATGAGATATATTTCCGTTTTGTCAGCTCCATTTTCTTTACAGCAGGAACTTATTTTGGTTTGCGCAGATAAGTATTAAAAAATGAATAACTTGACGATTTAGTTATAGCAGCCATTTTGAGCATTTCTTAGTGCCGTAGGCACGAAATATTTATAGAAAATGGGATTCCCTCCCAATTTAATGCGTTTTTCGTGCAAGCACGAAAAACAAGAGGGGGAGCGAGGCATATTTTTTTTCTATAAATATCGCGTCCCTACGGGACTATAAAATCATCAACTTATTTACATTTCATTCCATAGCTCCGTAGGAGCGAAATATTTATAGAAATATCCGAAACCCGCACTCTTTTAGCTCCGTAGGAGCGAAATATTTATAAGAGGGGGCGGGGTAATCATTTTCTATAAATATTCCATCTATAGGAGATTAAACACAAACAACTGATATTCAATTATATATATACTTTTCCGTAGTTCTTAGTTTATAGTAGAAAAAAAAGCCCTATCTTTGTCCTATATTTAGGGCTTGACGCAAATTTTTACATGAAAATATACAATCCAAACACTTATACAAAACTCGGTTTCGACACCATTCTCAAAGATATACATCGCAAGGCAGTGAGCGAAGATGCCAAAAATAAATGCCTTGAAATCGCCCCTATTTCGGATAGTAGCCTCATTTTGAAGGAATTAGAAAGCGTAAGAGAGTTCAAAGACTTGTTAGATTTTGACGACAGTTTTCCGTTTACTACTTTTTCTTCTGTGGGATATTTGCTAGAAAAAGCCAGAATTGAAGGAAATTGGCTCAATATCGAAGAACTCAATCGCCTCTATCAGTGGCTAAAAGTGGTGCGAAATGTGCGTACTTTTATCCTCAAAAGAAAGGAGAAATATCCGCGTCTTACTGAACTCGTTGGAGACCAGCCTTTTACAGAAGGAATTTTATTTTATATAGAACGAACCTTAGACGAAAATGGCAACCTCCGCGACAATGCTTCGCCTGAACTCGCTTCGATTCGCAAAAACATGAAAGACATCGCCGTAGAATTGCGGACGGTGCTGAATCGGATTTTGCGCATGGCAAATGAAAATAATTGGAGCGTGGAAAAGGAAATTACCATGCGTAACGACCGCCTTGTGATTCCCATAAAAGCAGATGCAAAGGGCAGGATTCCAGGGTTTATACATGACATTTCTAAGTCGGGCGAAACGGTTTTTATCGAACCTACTGCCTCTCTCATGCTCAACAATCAGTTGCGGGAGTTGCAAATCTCGGAAACCAATGAAATTACCCGCATTTTGGTGGATATTACAGGCAAAATAGGCAGTCATGCCGATATTTTGGAAGGTTTTAGAGAAGTCATTACAGAAATAGATGTTTTGCGCGCAAAGGCACTTTTGGCACAAGAAATGAAAGCAAATATGCCCATTTTTACTCCAGAAGGTACAAAAACTTTCATTAGAGAAGGGCGTTTTCCTGTCTTGTTGATGAAGGCTTTGCACAATCCTTTTGAGGTTGTTCCCTTGAATCTAACCTTGGATAAAAAAGGCAGAATCCTGCTCATTTCAGGTCCAAATGCGGGCGGAAAATCCGTTTCTTTGAAAACGGTAGGTTTATTGCAAGTCATGTTACAAGCAGGTTTTCTCATTCCTGTACATGAGAAATCGGAGTTCCGGGTTTTTGATGCCTTGTTTATCGATTTGGGAGACGAGCAAAGCGTTGAAAATGACCTTTCTACCTATACCTCTCATTTGGCACAAATGCGGCAGATGGGCGACAATTTGAATAGCAATTCCTTGTTTTTGATAGATGAATTTGGCGGCGGCACAGACCCAAAATTGGGCGGAGCGATTGCAGAGGCTTTTTTGGAACGTTTTATTCGCCAAAATGCTTATGGAATAATAACTACGCATTATGGAAATTTGAAAGAATACGCACATTCTCACGAGGGGGTAGGCAATGCTGCGATGGAATTTAATACAGAATTGTTGAAACCTACTTACAGGCTGCTTATGGGCATTCCTGGGCGCAGTTATGCCTTTGAGATTGCGGAAAGGGTGGGGGTACATGGCACAATTATTCGCAAAGCAAAAGGCAAAATCGGCAAAGAACAGGTAAATAGTGAGGCATTGATTTCGGATTTGGAAAAGAAAAACTCTGTTTTGGCAAATTTATTAGAACAAAATGAAAAAAAGGCGGAAGAATTGGCAAATTTGAAGGAAAAATATGAGTTATTGCGGATAGATTTGCGCAGTAACAAGCAGCAAATCCTGAATGATGCCAAGTCTGAAGCAAAGAAAATTATTTTGGAGGCGAATAAATTGATAGAAAAAACCATTCGCGACATCAAAGAAAGCAAGGCAGACAAAGACCTGACAAAGCAAATTCGCAAAGATTTGGACGATTCTTTAGAGAAATATGTCTTAGAAGAAGTGGAGATTTCGCCCAAAAACAAGCAAAAAACAGCAGATAATGGCATTGTTATTTTGCCAAACGAAATTCCTGTAGCAGGCGATTGGGTAAAGTTAAAAAATGCAGAATCTTATGGAAAATTGGTGGAATTAGACGGAGAAAGGGCAGTTATTGAAATTGGGGAGTTGCGCACAAATGCCAAACTCAAACAATTGGTGAAAATTGAGCCGCCTGTAGAGGAGGTCAAAAGTCGACCCAAAACGAAGGTAATGAAAATCGCTGACATCAAAAGTGTGGCGACCAAAATAGATGTGATGGGAATGAGAGTTGAGGAGGCTTTGCCCTTGATAGACAAGCGAATAGATGACGCAGTTTGGGCAGGTTTGAGCTTTTTCAGCATTTTGCATGGCAAAGGCACAGGCACTTTGCGCGATATGATTCGCAAGCATCTACGGGATTTGCCGATGGTAGCTTCTTTGACAGATGGCAGTGCGGAGACGGGCGGCGATGGCTGGACGATAGTAGGGCTAAGGAGCTGAAAATGAGCGTTATACTTAAAATGGGATAGATTTTCCGTAAATTTTCCTGTAAACATGTCATTTCTTAATGAACGACAAAATTAAGCATAAATCCTTCCCTATAAAAATTAAACATAGTTGAAGTAGTTTTTCTTTCAAAAAACATGTATTTCCCCCAACAAATCCCTATCTTTGCCTTTTATTTTCCCCACACAAAAGCAAATAATAAAAATATGCGCGGATTTCACACATTTACCTTTGATGAAGTAGAAAAAATGTTTGGCATCAGAGAAGTAGATACTTTGCCTTTGTTAGCAGAATGGCTACAAGCAGTTGCTAACATAGATGAATACCAAAGATATGACTTAGTTAGGCTCAAAAACCGCTTACTCAAGAAAGCGGTAATTTGGCAAGAAGATGAATTTAAGATGTTTTTTATAGGTCCTCTGATAGAAATCGCAGAAATAAGCACAGACCTTTTTCAACCTTTTACGCAACGCAGCTTTTCTTTCGTTCATAATGAGGAGAAAATTGGGGGAAGAGTGGATTTTTTTATTGCAAAAGGGCGCAGATTGCCTGAACTGCCTTATTTTTGTATTCATGAATATAAGCAAGAAGCAGATAGTAGTGGCGAACCTATAGGGCAATTACTTATCGCAATGGTGGCTGCGCAATCTCTCAATGAAACGAAATTCCCGATAATTGGGGCTTATGTTATAGGCAGAAGTTGGTTTTTTATAGTCTTAGATGGCAAGGAATATGCAAAAAGTGATGCCTATATCGCTTCAAGTGAGGATATTTTTCAAATCTTTGCCATTCTTCAAAAATCTAAAGAGATTATACAGCGTTTTGTCTGAAAATCCTCATTCTAAGGTCATAAATATCGAATTTCCTTTCAATTCCTTCACAGGTTGTAAGCTCATTTTTTCAGAAATTGATAGAAAGAAAGAGCAAATTGCGAACAAGTATATGGCTTTCCATTTTCTGTAGAAAAAGGGATTTTTAGCTCGTCTATAATCATTTTTTGGGGCGTAATGCCCGCAAGATGATAGTTTCCTTTGAAACTTGCACTGTCTAACCACTGTGTTATAATATCTGAAAGCTACAGCTCATCACTCCCACTCATACGCGCCTTCGAACTGATATGAGTCAAGATATAGCTCCTCTTTGAGGCACAAACAGGCTGGCTCAAAATGATAGCTTAGTCCTTTTGAGACAAAAAAACCCTCATAAGTCATTGTGTAGTCAAAGGGAATTATTGTTTTATTTTCGCTATCTAACACTCCAGCAGCTTCTCTTTTTTTAGCCACAAAATACGCCTTTTCCCCCTTTGTTCCCAGCCAAAGTATCGCATCATATTCGCAAGGGATAAGCAATTTTTGCTGTTTTGCGTCCCAGATTCCATTCAAGCCGTACCTCGATTTTGCTACACAAAATAGCTGCGGCGGGTAATCCCCTGAATTGATAGCCTCAAACAAACAAGGCACAATTTCTCTGCCCATGCTATCTATTATCCCTGTTTTTTCTCCTTGCAAAACGATATAATCCTTGTCTCTAAATTTCGATATCATGTCATATTCTTTACTAAGCACTTGATTATGAGTGTCATACAAAGTGAATTTGCAATTATTTTTAACGCAAACTCGCTCCTTTCCAAGTATTTTCATTGCCTCATATTGCGGCGGAATCAGCCATTTCCCAGCCTTGTCTATCAAGCCTGTTTGCTCTGCTATTTGCACGACCGCCATACCTTGCACAAAAGACTCTGCAAAGTTATATTGAGCAGGAATTACTGTATTTCCCAAAGTATCTACATACCCAAAATGCTGTTTATCTTGCGAAAAAATCGCCAAACCTTCATTAAAATCTTGAATATCAGTATATTCTGTAGGTAAGACTTTCGATTGTGAGGGAAAATATAATACCTTTTTGCCATTTGTTTTCGTCAAAGCAAAGCAATTATCGCTCTTTTTATTATAGTTATACAATTCTGTAACTTCTGCATATATCGGAGGTACTTTTTCTATCCCATTCCTATCCGCCAAGCCCCACAAGCCTTTTTTCCCTACTTGCGCATAGTCTCCCAAAAACAGGTTATCAAATCCCCTATTATAGTTCTCAAATACAGGAATAGAGTCATATTTTTGCGAAATTTTGCCGCCTTCAAACAGCCGATTCTCCCAAAAATCATCATATTTATCCCTATCCGTAATATAACAATAGCCCTCTTTTTCTTTGACGATGAGGGCATCTTCTACCTCCTGAAAAGGCTGTCCCCATGCTCGTTCTATTTCATCATATTTGCTTTTCTGAAATGAAGATAACAATGCGCCATCATTTCGGATAACTGCCCATTTCCCTCTGTATTTAACGGCTTGAACGGCATACAAATAGTTGAGAGACCGTTCTGAAAAAGACAAAGGGTTCAATAAATGCCCCAGACTATCTATAAGTTGCCATGTTCTATGCCGTTTTACCCAGTAGGAATTTTCAGAAAAAGCCTCGATGTCTGTATAAGCATATTGCGTTAATATTTTGCCTGTAGGAGAAAGCAAAGCCCATTTTCTGCCTTGTTGAGCGGCATATTTTTCGCCTACTTCTCGTATGTTTTCATATTGAAACGGGAAAATGAGCTGCTCATTTCGATTTACCATGCCTACTTTTTGGGCTTTATTTTCAACAATAAACAAAGAATCATAATAAGATAACACTTTGTAGTTTTCCAAAAGCCTTTTTCCTTCAAAATCATAAAAATATTTTATTGTGCCTTTCTGCGCTACCCCATAATTTTTGTACACTCTTATAAGGTCATATTCCATCGGTAAAATGAGCCTTCCTGTTGTATCTAACAATCCAACATAGCCCAAATGTGGAGCTTCTTCAAAAGGAAAATGCGTCCTTTTGGGGATAGTTTTTACCTCTTTTCCCAAAGTATCTATATAAAAATGTCGTCCTTTAACAGAAGTAACTTTTGCAAGCCCCTCTTTAAAAGCACCTGCATCTATATAGCTGAAGCCTGTTATCATTTTGCCTGTTTTGAGGTTTATATAGCCCCACCTTAGCCCATTTTTTTTTGAAATAGGAAGGATTCCTTTCTCCAAGTCATCTGAATTATGATAGGTTTCTATATTATCTATTCCACGTATTTTACCTATTTTTTGGGCTTCTCTATCCAAGATTATGTAGTTGTAAATCAAGTTTTTACGCTTTTCTATGCGTTCTTCTATTAAATTAAAGCTTCTCCAATTGCTCAAAATAGGAGCTTGAGTAGGGCTGCCTATTTCCTTTCCATTAGGGGCAAAAAAATGAGACTCTCCTTGTATTGACAAAGTGAGATAAGTGTCGAGAGCGCCGTAAAAATTGTATTCATCATTAAAAAATTCAATTGAGTCTATTGCATAGTTATAAGTTATTTTTCCAAGAGAATCTAACAAATATAACATACCTTTTTTATATAGCCAAACATAAGACGCATTTCCATTGTATATCG
>JAYUZN010000502.1:0-3982 GCA_043751755.1 Bacteroidota bacterium
CCTCCAGCATCTCAATGCGAATTTGGAGAGCTACCACCAAACTATCTGGTACAATATGAGTTCTGAGCGGCGGTATATGATATTGGACGGCTATATAGCCCCTCATTCGGGCGGGAAATCGGTGGCAAGTGTGGTAGAAAATCGCTTGCTCGGCATCGTGGGAAATAACCTCATTATGCCTGTATCTCCCGGCTACAAGCTCGACCCTACTTATACGGTGGACCCGCAAAACCCTGCAACGCTGCTTGACCATTACAAGCCGCTTACACCTGTGCCGCCTTATCGGGTAAGCGTGCCTACACGTGGGGTATTTGCCGAAGCCATACAAGGGGCTTGCAATAGCTGCGAAAAGATAGACAATACCCGTTTTTGGAAGTGGGAGGAGCATCCTATCCCCGACAATCCTACGGCGATAAATCCGATAAACACGCCTACGCCTGTGGTAACAGAGCCGAATCTCACGCCTTCGCAGCTGCCTACGTCTATGATAAATATCCAAAACGCACCGAATGTGCCTGACCCGCAAGGCTATAATAGCCTCTTGCAAGTGCTGGGTACAAAGGGGCTGTTTGATAATATTACAGGCTTAGACCAAAACCAGAAAAACGCTTTGGAGGCGATGCTAAGTTCGCAGAATGCAGCACAGAACTATGCAAGCATGGCAGGGCAGTTGGCACAGGTGGCTGGGCAGTATAAGCTGCTCGAAGACATGAAACAAAATGCGGGGAATGATATAAGCAAAACCCCTGCGGAACGCAAGGCACAAATCGCAGAAATAGAGCAGGCACAATTGGAGGCTGTAAAAAACATGGGAAAAAATAATGTGGTAGCAAATAACGACTTTGGCAAAAATTTTGAGACAGGGCAGGATATAGCAGATAGGTTTGGGCATTATGGCAAGTCGTTTAAGGTAAAACAGCAGAATGCAGATGGGAGTAGTTTAGAGGTGGAAAGTGAGGGGAAAAATGATGACATTCCGCTTGAGATAGAAGAGGAACAGCCCACCAATATTGTTATTTTATTTGACACCAATAAAGCAAACCCTGCTCTAAACGGCTTACCTGCCTCTTTTAGATTTATGCGGACGAGACATCCTATTGTAGGTTCAAGGTCAATAGTCATATTATTGGGTAATGGCAATAATAATAATATCTTTGCAACATTAACAACTAATCCAGCGGGCGGTGGTGCATTTTTACCTCCTAATACTGCAATTAACGGCATATTGCTGAAGGAAGAAAATGGCGCAACTTTTGGGAATACTACCAATGAACAAGATAATAACTTAGATTTCCAATTTGGAATGTCAAGTTCAAGTAATAATACCCCTGCTTTGAGTAATTTAATTATGAATGAATTTACCAATGCTAATAATCTCTATATTGATTATGGCAATAATGGGCAAATTAATTTTATAGCTAAAATAGCGAGGATTTATTCTATTGTTTCAGGCTTAGAAAGCTTAAGATTTAACGGCTTGCCTCAAGCGATACAAGGAGAAAGTTATGGGCAAATAATGGTAAACCCTTTAACATTAGCAAATCCATTCTTACCACCTTTACAAACCATTAATGTTATTGCTCCACTTATATTTGATGAAAGAACTTTTGTGGGGACTTTAGCAACGGGGATATTAACCTTTCAGCAAGTATTAACTGTATTAAATAGTGCAAACCCTCCTGGGTTAGACGCTTTGCAAGGTTTTCAGAATGTGCCAAATGGACTTTGGATTCCTCAACTAAATCCAGGCGCATGGGGTTATTTCCGAACGGCTGTAACTTTGCCTAATATCTTTACACCAGCAGAGCAAGCAGTAATTGTCGCAAATTGTAATATTAATGGACATTCTGTTATAGTAGATGCACAAAACATTACTTTTTATGCAAATAATGGATTTGCCGTGTTATTAAATATTAGTCGCAATAAAACTACTATAAAGGCATTTGATTTTGCAAAGAACCTTTTTAACCCATTCTGGGAAGGTTTGGTAAATGACAATTAATCATTACTTTTCATTAGGTAGGCAGAGATATTATCATAATATTTCTGCCTGTCTTTATTTATTTTATTATGAAAACAATTATTTCTTGGATATTTTTTTTTCATTTTGGGTATTCACTTGCGCAGGTGTACAAAGAGCCTGATATGGATTGTAAAAAGGTTGAAAAAATTCAATATTCATATTCTGTAAATTACAGTATAATAGACAAATATAACAAAATAGATACTTCTAAAAATGCTTTAACACAAGAACCCTATTATACAGGGATTCGTAATTTCTTGGATACTTTAGTGGTAGATATTATGTTAGAAAAAGTTCCTGCATTTGGAACAGATAGCAAAAAAATGATAAAACCTTTTCATGCCTACGAGTCTATCTTTGGAGATTGCTTTCCTGAACCTTGTGGTACACCAGAAATAGAAAAATTTAATTATGATTGGAGAGATACAACATTTATGACTATAACAAGACATGCACGAGAAGAATTGACTGGAGGTATATATATGATAAAGACCTTAAATATGAAGCGCGGAAAAATAATAAAAACAATAAATTATTTGGTAATAAGCAAGGTCGAAATGTATTACAAAGGGCGTTCACGCTATCCAAGTGGTAGTTACAAACCATGGTGTTTGGTAGATGTAAGAGAAATAGAGAAAAGAGGGTATAGAATTACCATTGGAGATAAATCCTATTCTGTAAGAGATTTTTTTACAGCATTTATGTATTCACAGGAATGCCTATTGGTAATGAAATTTGATTCAAAACAGGTAGTTAAAGATATAATAGGAGGCAGTGTTCATCATGGTACTATAATATTCCAGCGTAGGGATGAGCTTGTTCTACCCGAATTGCTACGCAAAAAAGGACTTTGTTATGTATTAAAACAAGCTGAAAGCCATAGTTGGTACTAAAAATGCAGCAAAAGCAATCCGCTTTGCAAGAAAAAAACCTTGCAAAAGCGGCTTGTTATGCCTATCTTTGTCTTTCTTTTTAGTTGTCAAAAAAACAAAAACATGTCTCACAATCTCAAAAAACGTTTTTGGAAGTGGGAGGAGCATCCGATTCCCGACAATCCTACGGCAATAAACCCGATAAACACGCCTACGCCTGTGGTAACCGAGCCGAACCTTGTGCCTACACAAATGCCTACCCCTATGATAAATATCCAAAATGCACCGAATGTGCCTGACCCGCAAGGCTATAATAGCCTCTTGCAAGTGCTGGGTACAAAGGGGCTGTTTGATAATATTACAGGCTTGGATCAAAACCAGAAAAACGCTTTGGAGGCTATGCTAAGTTCGCAGAATGCAGCACAGAACTATGCAAGCATGGCAGGGCAGTTGGCACAGATGGGAGCGCAGTACAAGATGATGCAAGACATGAAGCAAGATGTTGAGAATGACTCTTCTTTAACACCTGCAGAGAAAAAGACACAGAAAGCCGAGATAGACAAGGCGAAATTAGATCCCCGTTTTTCGGGACTTCCTGCCTTGTGTGTCGGCATTGTGCGTAGTCCCGAAAAATAGCCGATTCAAGGCAAAAGCAAACCGCTTTGCAAGCAAAAAACCTGTTTTTCGGGACTTCTTGCCTTGTGTGCCTGCCTTGTAGGTAGCTGCGTTTTACCGTTTTTCGGGACTTCCTACCTTGTGTGTCAGCCTTGCGCGTAGTCCCGAAAAATAGCCGATTCAAGGCAAAAGTAAACCGCTTTGCAAGCAAAAATCTTGTAAAAGCGGCTTGTTATGCCTATATTTGTCTTTCAACACAAAAAACAACCAAACTTTATGGAAATATTATGTACAAAAGATGCTTTTTGGGGCTTGGGTTGGGAGGGACTACGCACAAGCCCAACACACAGCCCAGAAGTCCCTCCCAACTGGAAGGAGCATCCTATCCCCGACAATCCTACGGCAATAAATCCCATAAACACGCCTACGCCTGTCGTAACAGAGCCGAATCTTGTGCCTACACAAATGCCTA
>JAYUZN010000503.1:0-1653 GCA_043751755.1 Bacteroidota bacterium
GTAAGAATACCCGTTTATAACAGAGTCTCCATTTGTGTAAATAAGACCTGTTGTGAGCGGCATATTGCTGGCAATGCTATAATGCCAAACGGTAGAATCTTGCAAGAGCTTGTGATAGCCTTGCGAATAGCTGAGGAGCGTGGAGAGCAAGAACGAAATAAAAAGAACACCGTTAGACATGGGAAAATGAGAAATGAAAAATGAGAAATGAAAACCCTATTAATTTTCTTATCTTGTTTATCTTGTCAAAAAAATGAAAATCTACTGCCGTTGTCAGTGTCCCCACTGACAACGGGGCGATAAATGGCTATAGCCATTCGTTTAAATATTTTCTGCTATTTTGTGCATATACGCCAACGCCGCCGCTTCGTCATTCGGAATTTCCCCCTCCAAAATCGCTTCCCGAATGGCATTTTTGATTAAACCTACTTTGATGCCCGGCGGAAGCCCAAAAGTTTGCATAATCATTTCGCCCGAAATAGGCGGCTGCCAGTTGCGGAGGTTGTCTTTTTCCTCCACTTCCTTCATACGTGTTGCCAAAAGACGATAATTTTCCTTGTAACGCTGCACCTTTTCGGGAAAACTGGAGGTAATATCGCAGCTACAAAACAGAAGCAAGTCGTCCAAATCCTCGCCCGCGTCCACCACAATCCGCCGAATGGCACTGTCCGAAACCTCCAAATTGACCAAAGCTACAGGTCTTTGATGCAAAGCTACCAATTTTTGGACATATTTCATTTTTTCATTCAACGGAAGGCGCAATTTACGGAAAATTTCTATCACCATTTTCGCCCCTTTGTCCTCATGTCCATGAAAAGTCCAGCCCTCCGTTGTGTCAAAACGCTTGGTTATAGGCTTGCCAATGTCGTGCAGAACAGCGACCCAACGCAGCCAAAGATTATCACTTTTTTCGGCTACATTGTCCAATACTTTGAGGGTATGGTAAAAATTGTCCTTATGCCCCTGCCCATTTCTGAATTCTACCCCATACATGGCTTGCAATTCTGGGAAAATGTGTTTGAGTAAACCCGCCTGAAACAGCAATTTATAGCCCACAGAAGGCACTGCTGTTACCATAATTTTGTTCAGCTCATCAACAATTCTTTCGGGGCTTATAATTTCAATGCGTTGTGCATTGCGCGTGATAGATTCAAAGGTTTTTTCTTCGATTTCAAAGCCCAATTGCGTAGCAAAACGTATGGCACGCATCATGCGAAGCGGGTCATCAGAAAAGGTAATATCAGGATTTGTAGGCGTGCGAATTATTTTTTTTGCCAAATCTGCCTGCCCCTCAAAAGGGTCTATCAAAGCTCCATAGTTTTCTTCATTCAAGGAAAAAGATAGGGCATTTATCGTAAAATCTCTCCGAATTTGGTCGTCTGCCAACGTCCCATTTTCGACTATCGGCTTGCGAGAATTGCGGTTATAACTCTCTTTTCTTGCCCCTACAAACTCTATTTCCCAATCTTTATAACGTACCATAGCAGTACCAAACCGCTCAAAAGTGGTTACTTCTTTCGCATGTATTGCCGTAGCAAAGGCTTTTGCAAACACAATCCCTTCTCCCAGCACGACCACATCAATGTCTTTGCAAGGACGCTTCAACAAGGTATCACGCACAAATCCGCCTACTACGTAAGCTGCCAAACCCGT
>JAYUZN010000504.1:0-1990 GCA_043751755.1 Bacteroidota bacterium
ACAAACCCGTTTTGCCTTGCTGTTTACCGGCACAGGCGCAGCCCTCACCCTGTTGATAAATGTGATAACGATTCCTATATTTGGCTATATCGGCAGTGCTTGGGCAACCTTGATTTGCTACGCTGTGATGGCGGTGCTTGTTTATTTTTTGGGGCAAAAACACTATCCTGTGCCGTATCGTTTGAAGCCTTTAATCGTTTATAGCATAGCTTGTACGCTGGCTTATGGGGCTTGTGTTTATATCGGAAATAATACTTTGGCTACGATTTCTTTGAAAATACTGCTTTGTGGGGCTGTTTTGGTAAGCATTTTTGCGTGGGAAAAGAAGCGAAACTAAAAATGGAACTAACATTGCACTTGTCCCGTATTGACAATATCAACAAAAGTCGCACGTTAAATATTGTGCATAGGCAATTGCATCAGCAATATCTGTCTATTACCTATTTGAACGAAGTTACCTTCATGTTTACAAATGGCTATGATAGCGCAAAACTGCAAAACGACCAATTGCGCTTGGAAAACATGCGCGTACAACAAGCGATGGATTTGCTAAACCTGATTTCTGACCCGATTCAAAAAGCAGAATTGTACAAAAAAATATTTGACACTTGCTGCAATACGCCACAAAGTGGCTGCTGCTGCGGGAATTGCAATGGAAATGGCGGCGGCGGTGGACATGGCGGCGAAATAACACGATAAATTTGCAGTTGGGCATACCCTGCTTTCGAGTCCCGTAGCTCCCATTTTCCAAATGGGAGTGTTCCTAAAAAGAGGCTGTCCCAAAGGGGCAGCTTCCCCGTTTTTCTGGACTTCTGGGCTTGTGTGTGGGCATTGTGCGTAGTCCAGAAAAGACAGACAAAAGCAAGCAGCTTTTTGCTAACTTGCCTTTCAAAGTACCTTTTGCACATTTTTCATAATGCGTTATCTGCCTAAAAAATGCTTTTGGGGCTTGGGTTGGGCGGGACTACGCACAAGCCCAGCACACAGCCCAGAAGTCCCGCCCAACATGAAATTCATGAGAATATTCCCGAAAACACTTACAAGTCTTATCAATTTTGGCAGTAAGCAAAGTAAAATAAATATGAAATATATTGTTATACATATTTTTTTTTTCGCATATACCCTCAATATATTGGGGCAAAATTTAGCAGATTCTCACCTTGATTCCATCTGTAACGGGGAACTAATGGATATGCACCTCATTTTTAACTCAAAGCATATACAAGATTCTATAACTTCTACCTATAGTTATCCAAATACTTTATTTAAACTGTATTGTATAGAAGCCCATCATAATCATGACAGTTTATATGGAGTTAGTATTGATAAGGATTGCTTTGATAGTTTGGTTATAGCATATATTTCTATGGGTTGTATGGATATAGATACCCTAAATCTAAGTACATTAATCGATATTTTAATGATAATAAATACGATTTCTTCTACAAATTACATGGTTCCTCAAAAAATATATGACGATTTTTTAGCATGTTATACTGCTGCAATAAAGAAAAAAATGGACTTTAGCCCTAAACTGCCGCCTTATTCATACGGTTGGTTAAATTATGATTATTCCCAAAAGTATCTAACACATACTTTATATTTAATCCCTACAGGAGTTAGACACTTTAGGAATATGGGTAAGATACCCTTAGTGGTATTCCAGCAAAGATATAGCTTAAGGTATGGGAAATAAAGAAACGGGGTTTTTATAATAGACACTTGTCTTAGCTGACAAAGCATTTGAAAGCAAAAAAATGATTTTAACAAGTCGTTGAGGGCTATCATTCTCCGTAGCTCACATTTTCCAAATGGGAGGCAGGCTTGTAGGGGGGCGCACCTTGTAAAGGTGCGCCCCCCTATCGAATACAGTCCAAAAATTTCCCCCCTCAAAAAAAACAAAATAATGCTTGCAGGTTCAAAAAAAACCATTAACTTTGCGCTGTACTTAACCTCAAGTACACTTGTTCCACCTAATCAAAAACTATTT
>JAYUZN010000505.1:0-6390 GCA_043751755.1 Bacteroidota bacterium
ACCGCCCCCGAATGGGCTGTTAATTCGTGTTAATTCGGGTAATTCGTGGCTATAAAAACATCACACAACCGCCCCCGAATGGGCTGTTAATTCGGGTAATTCGTGGCTATAAAAGCATCACACCATCACCCACAAATTCCCTGCCCTTTCCTCTACCTTTATGCGATTCAAAGGCTTTGGGGGAGGTCCCGAAACCACCTTTCCTGTTTTGTCATACACCCCGTCATGGCAAGGACAAATAAACTGCTCTTTATCAGGCTTGTACGCAACAGTACATTTTTTGTGGGTACAAATCAAACTTATTGCCTCCCATTTTTCTTCCACTTTGCGAATCAAGACCCCTTTTCGATTAAAAGTAGTCATAAAATACGGTTTTTGTGCAATTTCTGCAGCACTTCCTACGTTCAACTCCTTTACATCAAAGAGAGAACAAGCCGCAGTTTGGGTCAAAATCGCCGTTCCTGCGCCAAGATATAGGCATTTATGGATAAAGTCTCGTCTTTTCATTGGGCAAATGTAAGAAATATTGCTTGTTTTTCGAGAAAAAGTAGTATTTTTGCGTGTAATTCAATCATTCAATAACTATATGTATCCAATATTGATTCTGCCCAAAGATAACCTTGAATTTCAATTTTTGTCCGATTTGCTTCAAAGAATGAACATTGAAGTAAAAACAACAGCTGATGTCTCCACGCCCAAACGCAGAAAAAAGCGTGGAATTGCTGACTTAGCAGGGCTGTGGGAAGGGCGTAATATAAGTGCTGACCAACTAAGAATAGACGCATATAGAAAACGTTTATAAAGTACTTCTATTCATTCGCACAAAATTTTATCATTCATATATATTATGACAAAAACCATCGGCATTTTATTATTCGCTTTCGCCTTATTTCGAGGAGAGGCGCAAACAATGGCAGACACTGTGCGTATGCTACAAAGTCAGCTCAAACTTATGCAAATCGAAACCCAAAAAGTGAGCTTATTAGAAGCCGAAATCGAAAAGTTTAAGGCTTTGCAAGCCGAAATGACCCTGTTTCGGGCGAATCAAGAGGTTTGTAACCAAAAATATAAAGAAGATTTAGGCAAAAATAGTGAGACGCTATCCAATTACAAAGCGGCAAAAGAAGAAGACGAAAAAAAACGCCTACAACAATACAAAAATATCCTCGATGCTTTTTCAGATTTTTCCCGTTTTTATGGCGACAAATACAGCGTTATGACGCGCATTGTGGCACAAGATGCCCTTTCCGTCCAAATGCGCAACATTGTCAATCCACAATCGGGGGCTTTAGGCTTCAAATTGGAGGACAAAGTAATGGAAGTAATGAGCAAACGTTTTGATGCTTTGATAACAGACAATGTGGACCCAAATCAGCAAAAAGACGTAAAAGAGCAAATCAAAAACAGCCTTCAAATGGTGAATGTAATTCTCAAAAACGACATTGCCGACAATATTATTGGCATGATTCCGTATGGAAGCAATGTTAAAAGTGCGATTTGCCTTGTGTCAAGTTTTGCTTTGAATATTTTGAGCAGCGATAAAATCAAATTCAAGAAAAATAATGGGGCAGCTCTTGTTCCCAACAAAATACAAGAAGTACAAGCAGGAATTATGACGGAGTTGAGCGATTATATTACTTTTTACAACAAAATCGCCAAAGTAGATTACGATTATCAAATAAAACTCAAGGCTTTGAGCAATGATTTGTATGGCTTAGATACCAAAATAAAGGAATTTGCCTTGCTTATGCAGCAGCCTTTGACGAGCTATCGTACTGATATGGTGATAGATACCTCAAAAACAGTCATAGAAATTACCAATGATTTGGGCAAGGCTTTTGAAGCGATTGTCCGAAATGAGACTTGGATGAAAGAGCATTTACCAGAGCTGCAAATAATGTGTGTACAGATTCAGGCAAATTCGCGGGCTTTACATTCGCAATATCGCACCATTCAAGACATTCATGGCAAAACCAATAATGACATGATAAATGAGTTCCAAAATGCCATAAGCGAAACGCCCAAAATCGCGCTAAATGCCAATAATGCCCTCAAATCTATCAAAGACGTGCGCACCAAAATTGGCAATGAAACAAGGTCAGCCCAAAAAATAGAGGCAGAGACATTCCAAAAGTATTTGCAAGATATTTATAAATAAGGAGTTGAAAGTTATAAGTTGAGAGTTGAAAGTTAATATGAGTTTTCGGGATAGCTGCCGCAAGCGTCCGCTTGTGGCAGCCATCTTGAAGCGTCCGCTTCCATCCTCGAAGCGGATGCTTCAAGAAAGGAGGTACAAGCGGACGCTTGCACCAGCAACACAACAAAGCACCAGCAACACAACAAACCTATTTTCATGAAAAAATATATATTCTCTTTTCTTTATTTTACTTGTCATTTTCTCGCGGCTCAAAACCAGAAAATCGCTTTTGTGAGTTTTCCTGTGGCTGCTTTAGAGTTGCAAAATAAGGCACATATTTTAAGCGATAAAAACATTTATCTCGCTGAAATTGACCTGAATGGCTTTTATGAATTTGAGGAAAAAGCAGGCGGAAAAGTCTTTGGTTTGGACGAAAACGGCAAGAAAACACGCACGACTTTTGTAGGAGTTGCTGCCATTCATAAAAGATTGGAGACCAAAATGAGCCTCAAAATCACGACTGAAAAGGGAATCGCTTTGCAACTTGGCGACCTTGTGCAAATGCCGATAATTATCCCAAATGAACCCAATACTTTGGCATTCGATTTGTTTCGTTTTCGCATAAACTTCTTGAATAGTTATGCGGATAAGTTGTTTGATTGTGAGGAATGGAGTACTTATTATGCGGAAACAGAAACGGCTTTGATACAGACTTTGGCAGATGAAGTGCGTTACTATGGGGGCGAAATGAGAGGAAAAATGCCTTCACAAGTCCTGCAAAATGGCAGGTACAAAGACATGGATATGTTTGATGCGATGGTACGGACTTCGGCGCTGGATATGCGCAGTTTTTTGAGCTTTATCCGTTCATATCCAGCGCATTATGCAGGGCAGGAATGGAAAATTGCGGAAGTATATGCAACTTGGCTTACGCACGATACGCCAGAAGGGAAATGAGAAATTTGGGATAGTTATTTTTTTCTTAGTGCTTCTTCATGCCTTAGGAACACAAATTAAATAACTTCCCATTTTTCTCACCACTAAGGCACGAAGAAACACGAAGCTATATGGTAAAAGAAGACATCTAAGCCACGCTTTTTCTTTCTTAGTTTCCTTTGTGCCTTAGTGGTAAATTAGGATTTTATTCTTTTCGTGTTCCTTAGTGGTAAAAAATAGAAAATTTATTGTATAATGGTGGTTAATTTTATTATGAACAAAATACTTTCTTTTTTATTCATTTTCTGCCTGATAGCAGCCTGCAAAACGCAATCTACTACCCAAAAAACCGCCTTAAAAAGTGCGGAAAAAACGGCTATTCCTTTCCCAAAAAAGAAGATAGAAGATGTCAATAAAATTTGGGGAGCTTATATTTTAACCCCAGAAGATATGCAAATACTTGAAAAACAAAAACTTAGCAAAGCTACTATTCAAAATATAGTTGCTTTTTCGCATGAAAGTACTTGGCCTCTTGCATTGCAAAATATGACTTCTGCCGCCAAAAGAAAAGAAATTTTTGCCCTATACAATACGTACCTTATTTCGTCCCAAATAGATGAGCCAGATTTGAGCATATATTACGTGCCTTTTGCCCAAAATAGCCAAATGCCCGATAGTTTGTTATTGGATAAAGAAGATTTTTATGTGATTGTGAAAAAGTAGAAACAGTGAGCAGTGAGCAGTTCAGCAAGGCTCACTGCACTACAATCATATTTTCAACTTTTAACTTTCAACTTTCAACTTTCAACTTTCTATGAGCCGTTCTATCCTTCTCTTTATCAGCTGTTTAGCCTTGTTTCAAATCGCAGCCTTTTCTCCGCCAAATGTAGAAAATAGCTCTTTTGTCAAAGGCGAATACCTTAAATATCGTATGCACTACGGCTTAGTAACAGCGGGCTATGCAACTGTGGAAGTGAAAAAGGAGACCGAAACGGTAAGCGGACATAAATGCCACCATATTGTAGGCAAGGGCTTTACGAATACTACGTATGACTGGATTTTCAAAATACGTGATACCTATGAGACTTTTATAGATGAGGCGACCCTTATGCCTTGCAAATTTGTGCGAGACGTGCAGGAAGGGGATTATAAGAGTTATACTATTACGCAATTTGACCAGAATCTGAACAATGCCTACTATGTAGATGAGCAGCGAAAAGTAACTACTTACAAAGTTCCGCCTAATATTCATGATGTTATTTCCTGTTTTTATTCTTCTCGTATGTATGACCAAACCAAGCTAAAAACAGGCGATAAGATTCCTTTGACCAACTTTTTGGATAGAAAAGTCTTTAAATTGAATGCAGAATTTTTGAAAAGGGAAACCATTGTTGTAGAAGGCGTAAAATATAAAGCCTTGAAAATGAAACTCTTGATAGATGAAGCGGGCATGGTTACGGATAAATCCCAGATTCATTTTTGGCTTTCTGATGACAATAATAAGATTCCGCTTAGGATAGAAACGGAGCTTACTATCGGCTCTATAAAGGCGGATTTGGTGGAATATAAGAATTTGAAGAATGCTTTTTCAGCCAAAATGTAGTTTCTCGCAGATTTTCGCAAATTGAACCGCAGATTCACGCAGATGGTATAGTGAGCGTAGTCGAATCTATTTTTCTTAATCTGCGAAAATCTGCGTCCTTAATCTGCGAAAATCTGCGCGAAAAAATCCCTTTATTTATCCCCCACGAACTCTATCTCATATTTTTTCCCCAACGTCATAATACCCTGTACCATCTCTTGTCGCACTTCCTGCTCATTTACGCTTGCTTCGTCAAACAAAACCGACACCATGATTTCGATATTTTTGCCATTTATATTGTTTAAATAAGCCTTTTGCCCTTTATCATGCGTCAAATTATGGCTGGTAATATACATTTCTATATCTTTAACAAAGCCTTTAGCCTTTTCTGGAGGAGTATTGATAGAGATTAAAATTTTGGGCGAAAACTTGCGAAACTTATGTGTTCCACTATTTAACACAGGAGAATCCGCTAATTTGGCATTAGGAATGGTAATAATAGAGCCTTCAGGGGTGCGGATTCGGGTGGAACGAAAGCCTACTTCTTCTACAACCCCACCTTTATTGTCTGTTTCTATAAAGTCGCCAATCTGAAAAGGATTATCCAACAAAATCGTAATAGACCCCAAAAAGTTTTTCACCGTATCCTGCGCCGCCAAAGCCAATGCCAACCCTCCTACCGAAATACCTGCCAACAATGCCACTACATTTACATGGATAGATTTCAATATATAAATCGTTCCTAAGACGGCAACCAAAATTTTGAGGGTTTTGCGAAGAAGCGGAACAAGCTGATTATCAAGGGTATTGTTGGTTTGATTAGCGAATTTTGTCCCAATTATCGCCAAAATATCTACTAAATTATAGACAGTAACGACCGCAAACAGAGGGGTAATAACCCGCCAAATAAAGGAAATAATCGTCCCGCCTACGCCCGGAAGTTGTAAGATAGGGAAGCAGTAAGACATAAGCAAGGAAATGAGTAACACGCTAAAAGGATTGGAAATCGTGCGCGCCTCTTCTGTGAGCGAAATCCCCATTTTGAAACGCGAAAAACGCTTAATCAAAAAGCCTAATAGCCAATTGATTATCATATAGCCCAAAATACCTGCTGCAACTAAGATAAGCATACCCAGCCACTGCCAATAAAACATGCCAAAAAAGGTCTGAAGGCTATTTCGGGGCATCATATCCAATAGTTTTGCCGTTCCGAGAGGATATATTTCTTCATGAATACGCGGCACTGCGGACAAAGATAGACGAGAATACCGCCATTTTTTGCCTTTTTTTTCCAAATAAATTTCAGGATACGCCTCCCACAAAATATAACGATGAATCCCCGCTGTATCTTTGTAGCCGCTATCTGCTGGCACCGATTTGAGGCGAATATAATGCCCACTTCCTACAAAAATCTGTTGGATTTCTATGGCGAGTTTTTCTCGTTCTTTTTCAGTAAGTCCTTCTGTAGCAAGGGTTTGAGCCGCAAATTCTGGGTGGTAATTCTTGGGCAAAAGATTATTAAAATGTGAACGAAGCGTACTAAAAGGGCTTTCCAAACTCACAGGTTTTTCTTCTACAGGCGCGATTTTGGGGGTTTGCGCCCAAACTGCGAAGAGAAAACAGCTATATACAGCAAGTAACAACGTTTTTTTCATAAAAAAGCAAAATTGAGGCGCAAAATTAGGCATTTTTTCGCTCATCTCCTATATGTTTTGAGGGTGTCGCACCTTTAAAA
>JAYUZN010000506.1:0-4633 GCA_043751755.1 Bacteroidota bacterium
CTACGCAGCCAATTTCTATAATCCTGGGTTAGCTCCTAATGGCAAAATCTACATAGGTAGCAGAAATGGTATAGGAATGTTGCATGTCATAGACAAGCCCGATATATTAGGTTCCGCCTGCAATGTCATACAACATGGGGTATTATTGCCTATGCCAAATGCTACTGTGCCTACCCCGCCGAACTATCATCTCGGTGTGCTATCAGGCTCTGCTTGTGATACGATTACTAGTTATCCGTCAGCAGTCATCAGGGAGCAGGTAAAAGTCTATCCGAATCCTGCCAAGGAAATGCTATACATAGAAATGCCTCCGACTATGCAGCAAGCTACTTTTGGGCTACAGGATATAACGGGGAAAGAACTGCTACGACAGCAAATAGGAAGCAAAGCTACTATTTTGGTAGGAAAACTGCCAAAAGGACTGTACTTTTACCACGTCATCACAGACAAACAACAAAGTTATGGCAAGCTTATTATTGAGTAGTCTTGGGCAAAAAGGCTTTTTTGCGCTTGGGTTGGTTCGGGGGCAAGCAAGCCTATTTTTCATTTCACCATTTTATTTTTAACTTATTTTTTATGAAAAACATTTTTTTCGCACTTTTCGTCTTGGCTTTTGTAAGCCCACTTACCGCTCAGGTAGTCAATATTCCCGACCCAAATTTTAGGTTTAAACTTATGGCTTTGGGGGTTGATACGAATAATGATGGGTTGATACAGAATATTGAAGCAGAGGCTGTTGGCTATCTTCAGATTTCTTCTGCTTATATTTTCGACATAACAGGAATAGCCGCTTTTATTAATTTGGATACCTTGTATTGTCCTAATAATTACCTTCAAAATTTAGATGTGAGCAGTTTAACAAACTTGGCAATATTAGATTGTAGCGTTAACCAAATCCAAACGTTAAATGTCAGTAACTTGACAAACCTACAAGCATTGCGTTGCAATAGCAATCAAATACAAAGTTTAGATATAAGTACAGTTCCTCTTTTGACTTATTTATATTGCTCGTACAATCAAATGCAAACCTTAGATGTAAGTGCAGTTCCTCTCTTGAAAGATTTATATTGCTCGTACAATCAAATGCAATTGTTAGATATAAGTACTTTGATAAATCTACAAGATTTAGATTGTAGTAATAATCAACTTCAAACCTTAGATGCAAGCAATTTGCCCAATCTGATAAAATTAGATTGCAGCAAAAATCAACTTACCAGTTTGACCCTTAACAATATAACAAGCCTACAGCATTTGATTTGCGGCATTAACCAACTTCAAAACTTAGATGTGAGTAGTTTAAGTAACCTAATCAGTTTGAATTGTTCAAGTAATCAATTGCAATCATTAGATGTGAGTGCTTTATTAAACCTACAAGATTTGCTTTGCAGTGCTAATAATCTTACAAGTTTAGATTTAAGTAACTCACCGCAAGTGGTAACTTTGCATTGCAATTTTAATCAACTTACACAGTTAGATGTGAATGTCATACCCACCCTAATAGAACTATATTGCGATAATAATCAACTAACAAGCCTATTTATAAAAAATAATGTATATCCCAATCAGTTAGGGTTTCCTTTTCAAATATATTTTGGAAATAATCCCAATCTTCAATACATTTGTGGAGATGGTCCGGAATTAAATACCCTGCAACAGCTTGTTAATCAATACGGGATACCCAATGTAGTTATTGATTCTTTATGTATTATCCCAACAAGCATCAATAACGCTTTTTCAAGCGATAATTTTCAAGTCTATCCCAATCCTGCGCAGGATAAAATCTATCTCGAAATGCCAATGACTACGCAAATAGCTACCTTTTTGCTCTATGATATTACAGGAAAAGAAGTGTTAGGGCTGCCCGTTATTGGCAAAGAACAGGAAGTTTTGGTAGGAAAACTGCCAAAAGGCTTGTACTTTTACAAAATAATCACAGACAAACAACAAAGTTATGGCAAACTTATTATTGAATAGTCTTTTGTTTTTTGTAGGGCTGCTAAACGGCTTGATAAAGGTAACAGAAACTTACGAAATGAATGAGAAACAACTCAATGACATTTATTATCAAATCGCTGCTGGTGCAAGCGTCCGTTCAATGCAGTCAGTTTAGAAAATGAATGAATGAAAGAGCATAACTATATTATTAATTTGTGGAAATGAAATTAGTTTTAATATTTTGATTACTAATACTTTATGTCAAAATATCTTTACAAAAGGTCTCTATTTTTTGCCCCCGTTTGTGTCCCCACAAACGGGGCTTTTCTACTATATCCGTATCAAACGCCTATTTGTCTTCTATTTGTCAGGACACAAACGCATGACCATTGCCCCCATTTGTGTCCCCAAACGGGGCTTTTCTGCTATATGCGTATTGAACGCCTATTTGTCCTCCGTTTCGTTTGTGAAGGCACAAACGGAGGCGTGATGTATGACCTTTTGCAAGGAAAAGTATAGGTATATAATTGATTATTAAGCATTCGCAATGATTATAATTTCTATAAATTAAACCTTCTCTTGAATAATCCCTCATAAGCGTGGCACACTTTTCAAAAGTGTGCCACGCTACTGTATGTTATCTGCGAAAATCTGCGGTTAAATCTGTTCAACTCTGCGCGAAATCCCAAAACTCACTTTATCTGTACCTCTTGCGCCGATAGTGCGCTGATTTTCAAGAAGTCCACCTGCATATTTCCCCATTCATTGATTCTATCTTTTTCTGCCCAATCCACATTTATCCAGTAGCTTTGTGTGGCATCAACTTCTGCCCCGTCCGAAGATTCGGATTCATACAACAAAAATTTCTGCAAAGGTAACATACCATTTACTTTGATGTCTGCCGTTTGCACGACTTGTATAGAAGTAGCATTTTTATAGGTTCCTATTTCGTAGTTTTTGACCGTAATAGTGCCTTTTGGCGGAAGCCGAAACGCATAAAAACTCAATTTATCGCCAATAAAATGCACTTTTACCACCCTTTTAATGGTTTTATCCAAACTATAGGCATTGCCGTCTAAATACGTTCTCCCATTCATAAAATTGAGTTTCCAAGGTTTTGATGCCGTAATTTTGCCATCAGCCGCAATTTTATCCTCCCCAAAGCTGGGAATAATAAACCATGTTGCATGGTTATATTTGTTGGTTAAAGTAACATTTACTTTGTGGTAAGTAGCGTGCGCCTCCTCCTGTTGTGTACTTATATATTCCATTTTTACGGCTTGAGTAGCTTGGTCGCCTCTGGTAGGCGTAGGGGTTTGCCCCAAAACACAATGAAATAGCATGAGCATAGCCCAAAGATAATAAAACTTTTGCATGAAAATTGATTGGTTAGTTGGTAGTATGGTTGATAAATTCAAAGTACAAAGCTATGTTTTTTTTTCGAGAAAATAAAATAAAAATAGAAAATTATTTTTAATAATATTTCAAAAATAGGATTAATACAAAACAGAATAATACATGCAAAAAAACCTAATAATTTAGTAAAGAAAGTGGGAGAGCTTAATAATACGGCGGAAGTATTTTTTATTAATTCAGAATTATTCGTTAAAAAAAGCATTAATATGTTTGTATCTTTCAGTAAATCAAGGCTTTTATGTTGATTCATAAAGGCGTTTCCTGCCTTTGCCATCAACGCATCTTGGTCGTAGGCTGGGATTTCCATCGGGTGAAAACGGTAGGCTTTTCGGGTAGTTTCTGCAAAAGAATATTGCCGAATATGCCTAAAAAAGCCTTCTACATAATAGGCAATATAATAGCATAAAAATTTTCGGAACATTCCCATTTCATATCCTTTTTGCAAATCTTGATATTGCAATACGTGGAAACATTCATGTATCAAGATAGACAAGCCTCTCACCGTTTGCGTGTCTATTTGCCGAAAATAAATGTGAATCGTTTTGTGTCGCCACATATTTGGCAGCACAAGTGCGCTCGTCCACGCAGCCACAAACCAAGGCAAACCTTCGTATATGCGCACTTTGTCCCATCGAATTGTGGGATAAATACCTTGTAAAAGCTGCTGTATATGCACAGGAAGGCTTACAAGATGGGGAAATATGCCTGTGAGTTGAAAGTTGATAGTTGAAAGTTGTTGGGTTTCGCGCAGATTTGCGCTGATTTAACCGCAGATTTTCGCAAATGAATCTGCGTTAATCTGCGTTAATCTGCGTCCTTAATCTGCGAAAATCTGCGAAAATCTGCGCGAAATACGTGAAATATACGACAAATGATAATAAGCCACTGTACTCGAATCCTTTACAAAAGGCTGCAGAAGTTCAAAAGCTGCTTGCAAGGTCTCTTCTGGCACTTTTTCTATCCGAATATGGTCATTTTTGTACAAATAAATCCCTTTTTCATAATGACTGCTATCACACTGAAAAATAATAGGCGAAATTTTGGTAAAAAACGCCTTATTTTCCGCACTAATAGCAAAATCATTTAACAAATGTACCGTTTTTTCATTTCTCCGCACAACGCCCCATTCAAAAATAGGCAAAGCAATGTCCAAAGGCAAAGGATATTTGACGGGCGGCAACACATATTTTTTCAAATCTTCGAGGGCGAGAATCGAGTTTTCTGTTTCGGCTTTGCGCACATCTCCCAGATTGTAACACATCAACATGCCCCTATCCACAGG
>JAYUZN010000507.1:0-21838 GCA_043751755.1 Bacteroidota bacterium
GAGTTCACGCAGATGAACGCGGATTTGAGCAGATTTCGCAGATGTTTCTTATATTTTTGTTTTATCTGCGCAATCTGCTGTCATCTGCGGAAATCTGCGTGAAATACAACACAGTCAATTCAATATATGGAAAATTTAATCGCGGTAAAACTACGTGCCTTGACACGTTTGCAACTCATAGATTCCAATTTGGACAAAATCCACCGTTTGCGTGGTAGTTTGCCCGAAGAAGTGAGAGATTTGGAAGACGACCTCGAAGGCTTAGAGACCCGTAAAGAGCGGATTCAAAGCGAAATTGACAAGCTCAGTCAAGACATTGCTGCGCGCAAAGCCAATATAGACGACTATAAAGGCAAAATAAAAAAATACGGCGAGCAAAAAAACAATGTCAAAAATGCGCGTGAGTTTGATGCCTTAGAAAAAGAGTTGGAATATTCTGACCTCGAAATTCAAACCTCGGAGAAAAAAATACGTCAATATCAAGACCAAATTGGCGGGAAAAAAGCCAATATGCAGGAAACTGACCACAATATTGCGGAAAAAAAGCACGACCTTGACGACAAAAAACGTGAGTTGAAAAACATAATAGACGAAACGCGCGCCGAAGAGGATAAACTTCATGTGGCAAGTGCAGAAGCGGGGACAAAAATAGAGGAGCGTTTGCTCAAAGGCTATACCAAAATCCGGGACAATATGCGCAATGGACTTGCAGTTGTGAGCATTGATAGAGATGCTTGTGGCGGCTGTTTTTCCATAGTTCCACCGCAAACTCTCATCGAATTGAAGCAAAAAATCCGCCTTATTCACTGCGAAAACTGCGGCAGATTGTTGGTAGATGAGAGCTTTTTTGAAGAAGTGAAAGTAGAATTGAATGAGTTGCAGTTGAAAACGGTGTAGTCGTATTCCCTTTACGGTTATTAGGTTGGCGCACCTTTTAAAAGCGCGCCACCCTAATAACCTAAGTTTCGCAACCCAAAAATATCTCTCAAAAAACTAAACTTTTTCGGTTCTCATTAGTCTAATAAAAATATACTTTATCAAAATCTCAATTTCTATATCATGTTTACAGAACCACAATTATTGATTTCTTTGCCGGGTGGAGGAGAATGGATTATCATAGGTCTTGCTGTATTGTTGCTATTTGGGGCAAAAAGAATCCCTGAATTGGCGCGTGGGCTTGGCAAAGGTATCCGCGAGTTCAAAGATGCGTCTCGCGAGATTCAAAACGAAATTCAGAACGAAACCAAAGACGTTACCAAAAGCATAGAAAAGTAATCGCTTGGACGACATATAACAAAGGCATATAAGGTTTCTTCGGAAACCCTATATGCCTTTTATTTTTCGCTCATAGACCTATCAATAGCTCTCTTGCTTAGGTAGCAGGCTTTATTTTTTCTATGATACTATATGCCAGTTCAAAACCATCAGTAATTGTATTCACAGAAGTGACCCCATCATAGTAGCCAGAAAGGTGCAAGATTTCATACGCATTGTTCAAATAGGTAAGCAATTTTTTATCTATTTTACCCACATTGGCTTCATAGTATTGAATACTTTTTCGCCCTTTGCTTTTCTTTACCTCTTTGAGCAAAAAATATCCGTCTAAGGCAATCAGAACGCCACTATAAGCAGTGCCACATGCCATTTTTACATATTTTGCATCTTGATAAAACCTGTCCTCTTTGCCCGCTTTGTGCAATACTTCTTTGGCATTCTCCATATAGCGAATAGCCTCATTATAGTAGTGTGTTTGGATTTCTAATGATGTCATTTATTTTTGAATGATTATACTTTGAACGGAATCAATTTTCCGAAATATACAAAGCCTGTAAGAGTAGCTCACTTTTCAAAAGTGAGCCACTCTATCCCCACTACCACTCTCATTCACTACCTTGTCAAAGTCCAATCTGCTACATAGTGTACAGAGGTGGTAATGCCCAAGGTGGTTTGCGTGTCTGTCTGGTCGTGGTGCCAAACTTCTTTTTTGGACGAAGCCGAAGTAACATCAAATACGATAACACCACTAGAACTGTTTGTCAAAGTTATCTTGTCATCAGCATAAGACCAGCTATAAACCTCTGTGTTACTGCCATCTGTTACCGTAACAGAATTACTGGTAAAAGTAGCTGTGCCTGTATCAGTGCCACTTGATACTTGGTTAGGAAAACCTGTAATAGAGGTAGTTGTGGTATAAGTGCCTGATAATGTCCACTTTCCATCTTTAGAAGGAAGGGTTTTTTCGGGATTTTTGCCACAGCTTGTAAACAAAAGTGCAAAGGCACAAATCAAACTCAAAAATAAAAATTGGTTTTTCATAAAAATAAAAAAATAAAATGTAAAAAAACTATCTAATTAAGGTTACTGTCCCCACACGTTGCGAAGCAGAACCGTCATAGCCTGTAATAACCACTCTATACGTATATACCCCTTCTGGTGCGGGAACGCCGTCTTTGGTTCCGTCCCAAGCCCCGCCTATGCTTTGCGTATGATGCGCAAGCCTGCCCCATCTGTCATAAATATACAAGTCAAAACTCTGTTGAAATGCGCCGACAGGGGCAAAAACGTCATTTATTCCATCTCTATTCGGCGTAAAAGCATTGGGATAGAAAGCTGTAGGCGCGAAAATTATGCAAAACTCATTCGACCACGTTTCGCTACAGCCTTCGGAAAGGTCGCGAATCGCTTTGATTTTGTAACAATATTTCGGCAAATTCACATCTTCTGCCACCTCCTCAAAACTCGTGAGAGAAGGGTCATACGCTGCAATCAAGTCGATAGGAATGCCGTCTAAAGTGCGCCACAACTCTATGCGCGAAGGCGGCGGAGTCCAACCCGTATAAGGATTCCATTTTAGCTGAATAAAATAATCTGCCTCCGTTCCCTGAATATTGACTACACAATGCACAGGACTTTTGTGAATATTATTGCACAAATCCGCAGTTTCTGTATAATAACAATAACTCGCAGCATCTACATTGACAGTTGTATCTCTAAACACCGTATCTGATGGATTGTTAGACTCAAATATCTTTATAAAGTCATTACTCCCTTTTTTGGCACGAAATAGCCGATAATATTTCAAATCATCAGAGGTGTATTTATTCCATTGAACTTCATTTCCCCTATCCAAAGGCATAACCGTAGCCCTGCAAATATCCACAGGCTTCGGCACTTGGTCCACCAAATCCACATTGTTAGAATAGGCAGAATAGGTAACACAAAAATTATTAGGGGCAACGGTCATTATCCGAAAATTGCCCGAAAAAGTGCAACCTGTATAGAGAAACGAAGTATTTTGAGTAGTCCCTATCATGTCTTCAGTGCCATTTTGGTAGGCAAAAACCTGATACATAGGATTCGACCAGCCCGTATAAGGCGGCGACCAAGTGATAAGGGCTTGCACTTCGGACACTTGTACAGCCGTTACCAAAATAGAACAAACCCCGATGCCCGGTTCTCCTACAAAATAAGTAGGACAGATTTTGGCAGTAGATAAACGATAGCAATAACTGACCGAATCGGTGTTGCTTACATTGCTGTCTGTAAAAGTATTGGTAAGCGAATCCGTAAGGGTAGCAATATTTTGCCAGCCATTTCCGCTATTTCTTTCCAAAATATAGGCATTAAAGCCCCCTAATTTGGCAACAGGAGGGTTTTGCCAAGTAACTTGTATCTGATTTTCGCCCATTACACTCACGCACCTCACCTGCGGCGGCGTAGCCCTTCCGGGCAGGATTTGATAATAAAATACCTTGTTATCTATATTCGGACCTGGACAATTATTGTTATCTTGCGACCGAATCGTAAAGGAACCTGCCGCAGAAACCGAGCAATTCGGCTGCCAACACATTGTAGTATTGATAGGAGAGTAGGCATTTGTAGCCGTAAAAGTAGCATAAGGCTGGGCAATCGTTCCGCCGCCAAAAATATCCCCTATAGCAGATACAGCCACCTCATCTGCGGCAATATTTCCGCCATTTATATCTGTAGTCGAAAAGGTAAAGCAGTTGAGTTCTCCTGCATAAAAACGCAAAGTATCCCCTAAGCCTATATTCGGATTAGCGTCTATGACCGTAGAAGGCGGGAAATTGACAGGACAATCTATGACATTTATCTGCAAATCGCGCGTAATTTCATCTATTTTTATCCCATTTCTAAACTCTTCTACCTTTACAGACATCACAAACTGCCCAAGTGCCGTAGGTTTTACTTGAAATAAACCTGTGGTAGCATTGATATTGAGCATAGGCGAGCCGCCCATAATATTGTTTAAATTGTAGGGATTTTGCCATATAACAGACGGATAGGGCAGATAGAAAGATGTCGGGAGGGGTTTAGGGATATCAGGCGTTCCCCCTTGTTTGGGATTTGTAAGAGAATACTTTAGTTCATCTCCATCTACATCTATGGCACTATGGTCATATTCAAAAAGTTCTCCCATACAAATATAGGTAGGCGGAAGGCTGGGAAAAACAGGCGAATTATTGATAAGTCCAGCAGGTGGAATAAATGCCTCTAATCCAATCCCTACATCTCCAGGGTTTTCGATATTGACAATTGTACTATTTCTGCAACATCTCGCCCAAGTAACCCGATAGCCTACGCCCGTTTTGGGGAGTGTTACGGTCTGTACATATACCGCTTTTTCGTAACAAATATTGGTAGGTGCTGAAACACAAGGGTTTGCAGCTCTATTGGGAATGATTTGGGGGAGACCTACCATAGGCATGTCTATTGTAGTGAAAAGTCCATGTGTATCTTCGTGATAAATACCAATCCCTATAATTGGGTCATCAAATATAGGATTGCCTATTCCACAATCTCTATAAAGCTCTACCCGAATCTCATACAGAACGCTATTTGCGCCCACATTCCCCAGATTTTTATAGGTCATTACGCCTCCTACAATGTGTTTAGCAAAAAGGAGGGAAATAGAAAGCAGGCAAGTGAGGAGAAAAAAAGCTATTTTTTTCACGATGATATATATTTAGCGTGTGAAGTATTGTTTAACCTACAAAATTAAGCAATTATACGCACATATACGTGGTAATCCCTAAAAAAGTAGGGCTTATTTGTACGAAAAGGAATTTTTTATGTGTGAATGGTCGCTTCTGCTTTATACGTTTTGGCGGCTCACAAGTTGTTGTTATAGGTTAAAAAAGCCTTAAAGCTGTTTTTAAGCAGAAAAACATCTTAGCTTTTTTTGCAAAAACCATTTTTTTGTATTAAAATTGCGAATTGTTTGATTTCACGAAGATTTCACGAAGATCTCCGCAGATAAAAGCAGATTTCGCAGATAAAAACATAGTGCATCTGCGACATCTGCCAAAATCCGCGTTTATCTGCGTGAACTAACCATACTCCTCCATGCGAAGTTTGATTTTTTGCCTATTTGCCAGTATTTTTGCCATTCCTATGAAATGCAACAACCCCAATCGCCGCGAATATCCTGTGATGGGCATCGACATGTCGCACCATCAAGGCAGGGTAAATTGGGACAAAATCAAAGCCTCTAAGGTTTCTTTCATCTATATGAAAGCAACAGAAGGCGGCGACTTCAAAGATTCTATGTTTGTGTTTAATTGGGCTTTGGCAAAAACTTTGGCATTTAAACGCGGAGCTTATCATTTTTTTACCTTTTGCAGAAGTGGAGACGAGCAAGCCCGCAATTTTTTGGAAACCGTAAAAATAGAAGAAGGCGACCTCCCCCCCGTCTTAGATTTGGAATTTGGAGGAAATTGTAGCAAAAAAATATTTACAAAAGAACAATTAATAGACGAAATGCAGGAATTTCTCTATGCCATAGAAAAAGACATGTGCGCAAAACCCATTCTTTATACCACCAATTCGTTTTACAAAGAATACATAAAAGGGCGTTTTCCGGGCTATCAAATCTGGATTCGCGACATTCTCACCCGCCCAAACCTCCCAGATGACCGCGAGTGGACGTTTTGGCAATACAAAGTCGATACATTGCATGGCGTGGACGGAGACGTGGATTTGAATGTGTTTAATGGCGACTCTACGGAGTTTCAAAAATTGGCGATAATGGGCTGCGGGGAGGTATTGTGAGTAATAAGGGTGGCGCACTTTTTAAAAGTGCGCCACCCTATTACAACGCCGAGCTGCTGCCGCAAGCGTCCGCTTGTGGCAGCCATCTTGAAGCGTCCGCTTCCAGCTTCGAAGCGGACGCTTCAAGAAAGGAGGTACAAGCGGACGCTTGCACCAGCGGCAGTGTATAACTACGTTTCTCATTTTTCATTTTTCATTTTTCATTTCCTTCATGTCTTATACCAAACTTTTGACGATTGCGGGTTCGGATAGCGGTGGCGGCGCAGGGATTCAAGCCGATTTGAAAACGTGGGAAGCTCTCGGAGGCTATGGAATGACGGCTATTACCGCTCTGACTGCCCAAAACACGCAAGGAGTTAGTGGCATTTTTCCGATTTCGCCCGATTTTGTAGCCGCCCAAATTGATGCTATTTTTACAGATATGGGCGCAGACGCAGTCAAAATAGGCATGTTATATTCGGCAGAAATTGTGGAAGTTGTGGCGCAAAAAATGCGTGAATACAAGGTGCAAAAGGTCATAATTGACCCTGTAATGGTGGCGACAAGTGGCGATATTTTATTGAAAAAAACAGCCATTGAAGCCATGAAAAAGCTCTTATTTCCTTTGGCGAGTATCATTACGCCCAATATGCCCGAAGCAGCCATGCTGTTAGGCAGAAAAATAGACTCTATTGCCGAAATGGAAATGGCTACCCCTTTGCTCACAAAATGGGGTTCAAAAGCGGCATTGCTCAAAGGGGGACACTTGGCTGAAGGGGAAGATTGTTGGGATATTTTATATGTTCCTGCCGAATTTCAAGTAGAGGAAATATGCCATAAACGCATTGTTACAAACAATACTCATGGAACGGGCTGTACCCTTTCAGCTGCGATTGCTTTTTTCTTGGCAAAAGAATATAACATTACAGAAGCCGTAAAAGCCGCCCGTATTTTTTTGCAAGATGCCTTGATTGAAGGGAAAGACATGCAGCTCGGCAAAGGAAAAGCCCCTGTGAAATGGCGATAGCTTCGATTTCCCGCAGAGGGGCGCAAATATTTATTTATTATCTGCGAAAATCTGCGTGAAATACAACTTAAAGGCGAGTGAGAAATTATATAAACATATATTTTCGATATGTCTTATTTGATTATCATGAACTTATATTAACTTTCAACTCTCAACTCTTAACTCTCAACTTTCAACCACTTATTCATAATACTTCAATTCCGTATCCCCCACAAACATAAAACAAGGCTTCGTTACACTTCTGCAACATTCCGCGTCATAATAGCTCCTTTCATACAGCGTTCCCATTATCAAACCCTCTTGCAACTTGTCAAAATAGCAAGCAATTCTATCCGTAGTATTTGCCACTTTGATAGCATCAAAAAAAGTCCCATCAGGGCGATAACCCTCTGGTGAGGAGAGAATTAAGACTTGATGTTGAACCCATTTTTTCCCCGAACTTCCCTCACAATATACTGGCTCAAATACCACAAGCCCATCTAAAAGGCTGTCATTGTTGAGGTCCGAAAAAGACATGACTACCTCATCAGGAATACTCAATGCAGGGGCTTGAACAGAATCGGGATTGCAGCGATTGAGGGCAACGTAGATTCCTGCCGCAATTTGCTCATTTTTCCAGAAATCGAACGCATCAGCAATCTGCACGTATGCACTTTGTGCTTGAGAAATTTGGGATAGACATACTGTTAAAATACCCAAAAAAATAAATTTCATGAATAGTGGAATTGGAAGGTTGAATGAAAATGTGTGTTGGTTGGTTCACGCAGATGCTCGCAGATAAGGACGCAGATTTTCGCAGATTAAGGGGAAATCTGCAAAAATCTGCGGTTAAATCTGCGAAAATCTGCGCGAAATCTATTTGGAAACACTAACGTACAGATACTTCCCTTTGTTGCTTATTCGCCGTTTCTCTACACGTTTTGGTAGAATTTGCACCCTATTCCCACTCTATCGTTGCGGGTGGTTTCGAACTAATATCATACACAACCCGATTGATGCCTCGTACTTGATTGATTATTTTGCTCGAAACCGTAGCCAAAAATGGATAAGGCAAATGCGACCAATCCGCCGTCATTCCATCTCGGCTGCCTACTGCGCGAAGGGCTATGACCTGCTCATAAGTGCGTTCATCTCCCATCACGCCCACAGATTGCACAGGCAACAGAATCGCAAAAGCCTGCCAAACCTCGTCATATAGATTTTGTTCCCGTAATTCTTGGATAAAAATGGCATCTGCTGCTTGCAAAAGAGCCACTTTTTCCTGTGTTATATCTCCCAGAATCCGAATCGCCAACCCCGGTCCTGGAAAAGGGTGTCTGCCAATAAAAGTATGAGAAAGCCCCATTTCCAAGCCCACCCTACGCACTTCATCTTTGAACAAATAACGCAAAGGCTCCACGACTTGCAAATTCATTTCTTTGGGCAAACCGCCTACATTATGGTGGCTTTTGATGGTGGCAGAAGGACCTTTTACGGATACACTTTCTATTACATCGGGGTAAATTGTGCCTTGTACCAAGAAATTTGCCCCTTCAATTTTCTTTGCCTCATCTTGAAAAACCTCTATAAAAACCCGCCCAATCGTTTTGCGCTTGTGTTCGGGGTCGGAAATGCCCGCAAGTGCCGACAGAAAACGCTCAGAAGCATCTACCCCTATTACATTCAGTCCCAAGGTTTTATACATTTCCATGACTTGCGGAAACTCGTCTTTGCGCAATAAACCATTATTCACAAAAATACACGTCTGCCTATGTCCTATTGCCAAATGCACCAAAGAAGCCGCAACGGTAGAATCTACCCCGCCCGACAAGCCGCATATCACTTTTGCATCCTCTCCTACCTGTTGTCTAATGTTATGTACCGTTGTCTCTACAAAAGAAGCCGAAGTCCAATTGGGCAAAAGCCCGCAAATATCTATGAGAAAATTGCGAATAATCTGCGCACCTTGCAAAGAATGGCTTACTTCGGGGTGAAATTGAATCCCAAATACAGGCAGAAATTCATGCTCAAAAGCGGCTATTTTCACATCTTCTGTACTTGCCGTAATGCGGTAAGCCACAGGCAGTTGCGTTATCGTATCGCCATGACTCATCCACACTTGAGTTTTGTTATCTAACTTATGCAATAAAGTAGAGCTATGATTTTGCGCCAACATAGCTCTGCCATATTCGCGCGAATCTGTATTTTCTACCTTTCCCCCAAGGCTATTTGCGAGGAGTTGCGCCCCATAACACACCCCCAAAATAGGCAATTTCCCCATAAAATCTTGTACAGGAAAAGTAGGAGCATCTGCTTGATTGACCGAAGCAGGGCTTCCCGACAAAATAATTCCTGCTATGTCTTCTGTTATCGTAGGAATATGGTAAAAAGGCACAATTTCGCAGTACACCTGCTGCTCTCTCACACGCCTTGCAATAAGCTGTGTGAACTGTGAGCCAAAATCTATAATGATAATTTTGCGATTCATGGCGCAAAGGTAGGGGGATTTTTGGGAGTTTAATAAAAGAGGGGCAAAATTTTTCTTCCTTACCCTTAGAAACAAAAATTAAATAACTTGCTATTTTTCTCACCACTAAGGCACGAAGAAGCACGAAGCAATAGGGTAAAAGAAAGCAACTAAGCCACACTTTTTCTTTCTTAGTTTCCTTTGTGCCTTAGTGGTAAATTATGATTTTATTTTTTTCGTGTTCCTTAGAGAGTATCCCCACAAACAATAAGCTTTTTTTTACACGCATTTACCCTATCTCTACGCATTTACAAAAAAAAATGACATAACAAGCGAAATGCCCCGTAATTTCTCCCTATAATTGTGTGTCTTTTATATGTTTTTCACATCTAATCCCATTTTTTTGTATCATGAAAAAAATACAATTACTGTTCCTATTAGTTGCACTTACGGGCGCAGCTTTTTCCCAAAAAGCCGCAGACCTACAAACTATCTGCAACAGCCTCGAAAATGCGCAAATCTTTTGGAATTACCGCAATTTCAAAAACGATTTTGAACAAATGAATGTACAACTTGGCGCGCAAAGCAACCTCACGTATCAAGAATACGAAGAACTGCATTATGCCTACAACGACATTCAAGACAGCTACAATGGCTTTTTGGGCATTGTACGCGCCGATTTATCCGATTTTGGCACCATCAAACTCATGCTAAGAGATAGTTTGAAATACGCCAAAAGCTACACAGACGAGTACAGAAAGCTCATTGACGACTACGAAAAAAACTACCTGCCCGTCTATGACCGTCTGCACAACAAAGGCAAGGCGATTCCGCCGCAACTGATTGTCGCAGGAGTAGAAGCCTTTGTGATGATTATCCATGTTATCAAAAACAGGCAAGAACTGAAAGAAGAACAGATGAACTACGTTTTGGGGGTTATCAACAGCTTTTTTTACAACAAAATGCAGATGAAATCTTGGGACAAATTGGGCATTGCTTTCAAAGGGAATGCCACACCGCCCATAGGAGAGGGCGTACCGCCTCGCCCTACGACTGCTCTCACAGAGCCGATAGACATAGAGCCGCCTGTTTTTGCAGAAATGAATGGCTATATCGAGTTCAAGTATTTGGACGCAAAGCTAACAGCGCAAAATATGGGTTTCGCCCTGGCAGGCGGCAAAGACATTGACGTAGAAGTCTTGATTTCGCCTACGCAAACAGGAACGGTTCCTATTTATACCAACTTCTTCAAATCCACGCAGGCGTACGGCGAAGGTACGCAGTTTCAATTGAATGTGAACAATTCGGCAGGTATGTATGTCTTTTCCCTCAATGCTAATAATGACATAAGGTTTCTCTATCCTTACGAAAATGATAAGGTAAAATGCGGAAAAGGCGCAAACCTCAAAGGCGGACTTGGCAAAGACATTGAGGTAGCGACTTTGAATGCTACGCCTGTGGTTGAACAAGACATTGACGGCAACACCACTTTGCCGACAAAAGATTGTTCGGTCGCGCCGCCTGCCAATCGTTATTTTACGATTCGGGGGGCAGGCACACAAGAGAATTTTTGTGTATTGCTGACAAAATCGCAGCTTGACCCGCAGGACTTGGCAAAGCGTTTAGAGGCAGAAAGCGGCTCGCTGAACGAAAGGCTGACACGCGTCTTTGGGCAGCAAATTATTTCGCCAAAAGAGGCGCGGATAAGCATGGAAAACAATCGCATAAATTTTGACGTGGGAGCCGCGCAAAACAATGTGATGCCGCTTCTATTTGTTATAGAACGGAAATAGGGGCTTCCGCTTGTGTTTTCAGATGAATGCATGCAGATTTCGTAGATAAGGGGGGCGAGTTATTCTCTTTTTATCTGCGAAATCTGCTACCATCTGCGATAATCTGCGTGAAATCAGGCTTAGTCTAATAACCTTTCATTCAAAATAACGACAAATTTGCGCAAAATCGCAATAATTACCTTCAAGATTTCCCGGTCGGTGCAGTCATAAGACTTTGAAATACAATAAGTTTTGTCTTGTATAACAAAAAATTCCCAATATTTTCCTGTAACCGTACAGCCATATAAGGGTTTGCCATTTTTGTTTTTTTCTTGTGCGATTAAAAAAGCCTCAATGAGTTGTGCAACAGGGTCGCCAGAAGGATTCTTGAGTTTTTTGTATTCTTGAAAATGGAAGAAAGGCTTTTTAGGCTTGTTCAAAATGCCCGTAGAAACCATAAAATCAGTTTGGGTTTTGAGAAAATGCCCTTCTACAGTGGCAGAAATCGTTTCTTCAAAATACGTACTATATTTTCCATTATCCACCATGTTTCCCAAAAATAGCACAAAAGAAATAAACTTCATTTTCAAGGTCTCTTCTTTCCAGCCTGCGATTTTTCGGGTAACTTCTTCACTTATTTTTTCGAATAAAAAAGCCTCCTCATGCGAGAGTTGAAGGGGAGTCGTATTTACCCATTCTTTCATCAAAAAATGCTCCTCATTTCCTTCCAAACGGATAAGATTGAACATTTCTATCAAATCCGCTTCGGAATAGGTATCGATTTTAACTTCTTTTGCCATAGTATTAGGTATAAAAATGCGAGACAAAGGTAGGGAAATTTTGCCATACCCTCCACACAAAAACATTTTCTCTATATTTGTAGTTCAAATTCAAATCCAAACCATCATGCACAAACATTTCCTCTCTCTCCTGCTCCTCCTGCACCTTTGCAGCAGCAGCTACGCACAAACGACAAAAGCCGAGCTGTTTGTCCTTGCTGTAGGCGTGTCGAAGTATGAACTTTCGCGCCTCAATCTCAACTACGCCGACAAAGACGCAAGCGACCTCGCCAATGCGTGGAATGCGCAAACAGGCATGTACAAGGTCGTAGAGGTCAAAACCCTCACAAACCAACAAGCCACCCGTCAAGCGGTGCGTGAAGCTTTGGATTATTTCAAAGGGCAGATAACCTCCAATGACTTGTTTGTATTCATCTTTTCGGGGCATGGCATGAACGAGTACCTCGTGCCGTACAACTTCAATCCTGCGGATATAGATGCCACCGCTTTGAGCAAAAACGACCTCACCACCAAAATGAAGGCACTGGGCTGCAACTACATTATGCTCCTTGATGCCTGTCATAGCGGCTCTTTTGCCAAAGATGTAGCGGGCAAAGACGTGGATCCCGGCGCATTTTCCCTCAATGTAGAACAAGCCGCACAACTCTTGGTAAACGAATTGAGCAGCACCGACAAAACCAATATTGTCATCGGCTCTTCGTCTTCGGACCAACGCTCCTTTGAATGTGATGCCTGTCAGAACGGCTACTTTGCGCAAGCCATTTTGGACTGTTTTGAAGGCAAAACCGCCACAGGCAACGGACGCACCTTTCGCCCAGATGCCAATAGCAACGGCTTTGTGTCTATGCACGAATTTGACGAGTATGTCAAAGAAGTCGTGCGAATAACCACCCTCAATCAAGGCTCACAAACGGTGCGTTCCAAATACAGCATGGGAACAGACGTGCCGATGATTCGCCCTACAAATGCTGCTGCTCCTGCACAGCCTGCCCGTCCTGCCCCTGTTTTCACAGATGCAGACCCCGATGGAGACGGCTTCAAAGGCAGTGCAGATGAATGTGCCAACGTACATGGTACTGTACGGGGCTGCCCTGATGGAGACGAAGACGGCATAATAGACTCCGAAGACTCCTGCCCCTACGACAAAGGCAGTGCCGACCGACAAGGCTGCCCTCCGCCCAAAGACAGCGACAGTGATGGAATACCCGACACAGGCGACCCCTGCCCCTACGACAAAGGCGAAAAACGCTTTTCGGGCTGCCCAGACTCAGACAGCGACAATGTGCCTGACAACAAGGACAACTGCCCCCGCGAAAAAGGCACAACGAATAATAACGGCTGCCCCGAAAAAGTGGTAGCGGTAAAACCTTCGGGAAATACAGACCTGCCCAATGACATGATTTTTATGCAGGGCGGCACTTTTAGCATGGGAACAGGCTCTGATGCACATAGCAAAAAAGTGGCTTCTTACTACCTTGCCAACCACGAACTTACCTTTGCCGAGTATGACGCTTTTTGCGAGGCTACAGGCAGAACTAAGCCAAGTGACCAAAGTTGGGGAAGAAATCAACGCCCTGCAATAAACGTTTCTTGGTTGGATGCAGTAGCCTATTGCAACTGGCGCAGCACGCAAGAAAGGCTGAGTCCTTGCTATACCATAAACGGCGAAAACGTAAGCTGCGATTTCTCCAAAAAAGGCTACCGCCTCCCTTCTGAAGCCGAATGGGAATATGCTGCCCGAAGCGGCGGCGGAAGCCAAAAGTATGCAGGCACAGATAGCGAAAGTAGTTTGTATCTCTATGCCAATTTTTGTGATGTAAATTGCGCATACAGCCCTACAGAAAGTGGTAAGAAACAAAATGACGGCTATGCGCAAACCGCTCCTGTCAAGCAATTTCGCACCAATGAAAAGGGCTTATACGATATGAGTGGCAATGTATGGGAATGGTGCTGGGATTGGTATGGTGATTACAGTAGTAGTGCTATATATGGTGCATCAAGCGGCTCTAGCCGAGTGTTGCGTGGTGGTAGCTGGTACTACGGCAGCCCGTACTGCGCGTCTGCGTATCGCAATAGCGACAGCCCTGCGAATAGCAGCTACAGCATCGGCTTCCGCCTTTCCCGGACAGAGTAACCTTCTGGCTTCTTACCTTTTTACCTTTTTCTAAAAAAAATTTTGAAGGGGTAATGTGCCTGTACGTGCTTGTATGGCGTGTTTATGCAATATATTAATGTAATATAATAATTATAAAACCTTTTTTTAAGGATATAGGGTTACATGTATGCAAAAACATTCATAGAGTAGTATCATATATGTAAAAAATAAGATTTTTCGATTTTTGCATATATGTGAAAAGATGGGGTAAACGACCCGAAGCGGCTCTAGCCGAGTGTTGCGTGGTGGTAGCTGGAACAACGACAGCCCGAACTGCGCGTCTGCGTATCGCAATAGCAACAGCCCTGCGAATAGCAACAACAACATCGGCTTCCGCCTTTCCCATACGAGTATTTTTGGGTGTATATAGGTTCACGAATCTATGTAGAGGAAATTACTTGTCCCGTCGTTTATCCTGCACGAGGCTCTGCTTCGTCAAATAGCTATCTAAGAAGGGGGTGAGTAGCGCAAGCGAAAATCACCTTCTTTATATCTTATCGCCACGAATTAGGGCTGTTAATTCGTGTTAATTCGTGTAATTCGTGGCTGATAACGAAGCTCTGATAAATCATTTTTATGCCCAAATTAGTAAAAGTATTTTCCTTGCGTTTCAGCAATGCCTTAGAGGGCTTTGACAATGGCTTAGTCGATAGATTTTGCCGCGAAAACGCCATTTTGGAGGTCAAAACGGAATTTGTGGTGCATGAGCAGTTTCCGTACTGCTTTGTGTCTATCATCTATGAGGAAAAGGCGAAGTTGCCGAAGTTTCTGGCACCCGAAGTGGTAGAGAAGGAGGACGTAACGGTGGACATGAACGAGTCGGAAAAACTCTTGTATGAACGGCTGCGACTGTGGCGCAAAGAGACTTCGGAAAAAGCGGGAATTCCTGCGTTTATGATATGTACGAATGTGCAACTGAGAGAAATCATTATGAGGCGATGCCGCAGCATAGAGGCTATGACGGCAATCAAGGGCTTGGGCAAGTCGAAGCTGGAACATAATGGCAAAGCGATGTTGAGTATTATCGAAGATTTTTATGGCAAAGCGTAAATAAAGGTTCGGCGGGTTTTTGAAACCCACCGAACCTCCCATACAAGCATTATGACAGACAATTATCCTATATTTATGCACTGGTACAAAACCAACGATTGGATTTTGGATAAGTGCGAGAAATTGCCGCGCAATGTGCGCTACACAATAGCAGGGCGCATCGGCAATATGAGCATGGACGTGTTGGCACTCATTATTCAAGCCATTTATACCAAAGAAAAGAAGGCTTTTTTGGCAGATATGAACTTGAAATTGGAGCAGCTACGTATCTTGTTTCGGATATGCAAAGACCGAAAATACATTTCGGAAGCGCAATATTATTTTATTTTTAACGAAATCAATACAGCAGGGAAAATGTGTGGTGGCTGGTTGCAAGCATAATCATTTCCCCTTTTTTTTAAGGGTGGCGCACTTTTGAAAAGTGCGCCACCCTCAAAGTTAAATTTCCCGATATGAAACGATACGGCAATTTATACGAAACCTTGTGTAGTTGGGAAAATCTCTCCCTTGCCTACCGCAAAGCCCTCAAAGGGGCGCGCAAAAATAGAGAAACCCAAGAATGGTATTATCATTACGAGCCGAAAATCATAGAATTGCGGGAGTCGCTACTCAATCATAGCTATGAGCCTGCAGCCTATCGCTATTTCACTATCATAGACCCTAAAGAGCGCGTGATAGCAGTCGCACCGTTTCGGGACAGAATCGTGCATCATGCCTTAGTCAATCTCTTAGAGCCTATCTATGAGGCAAGGTTTATTCATGATAGCTATGCTACGCGCAAGGGCAAAGGCACACACAAGGCGATAGATAGGGCGCAGTTTTTTCTGCGAAAAAATAGGTGGTTTTTCAAAGCCGATATAGAAAAGTATTTTGACAATATACAGCATGATATTTTGTTGCAACTATTGGAAAACAAAATCAAAGACAAGGCTTTATTGGCTTTGACGGCAAAGATTGTGCGCAATGGCGGCGAAAATGGAAAAGGCTTGCCTATAGGCAATCTTACTTCGCAGTTTTTTGCCAATGTGTATCTGCATCCTTTAGACATATATGTGCAGAATGAATTACATATATGTGTGTATCTGCGCTATATGGATGACTTTGTGCTGTTTTCGCGGAGCAAAGGCATGTTGAAAAAACAGGGCATGGCTATTCGCCGTTTTTTGCGCGAAACATTAGGCTTGAGTGTAAAAGAAAAAGCTACTTTTTTCAATCAAGCCGCAAATGGCTTGAGTTTTTTGGGGACACGCATTTTTCCTGCCCGCATTCGTATCAAAAACGAAAACCTCAAACGAATCCTCAAAGGCATCAAACGCAGTTTGCATTTATGGGCGCAAAATAGAGTGAGCTGGCAAAGTTTCTTCGATAGCCTCAACAGCCGTTGGGCACATCTGTCAAAACAGCATACGCTGCGGCTACGGCAACAAATGTTAGGGTAGGTGTCTTTCATTTCAGTTAGGGTAAAGCATATATTTTTGCGCAAAAATAGCATCAGTTTCCCATATACAATGATGCAAAAATTTTTCTCCTTCTTATTTTCAGAAAAAAGTGCGTACTTTGTGTTTTCACAAACTACAACAACAAATGAGATATTTTTTGCTACTTTCACTTTGCTTTCCTGCTTTTGCCTCCGCTCAAATTGGCGGCAGAACCTTATATGATTTCCTCAACCTTTCGCCTAATGCGCGAATTGCGGCTTTGGGTGGGATAAATGTCTCGACAAGAGACGAAGATGTGAATTTTGGCAATCAAAACCCTGCCTTAGTAAACGATTCTATGCACAAACAATTATCGGTTTCTGTCGTCAATTACTTGTCAAATATCAGCTATGGCTACGCAGGATATGGTCATTCTTTGGGCAAAATAGGCACACTTCACGCAGGAATCCACTATATAAATTACGGAAAACAAGTCATGGCAGATGAATATGGCAATCAAACGGGCAATTTTTCTTCGGGAGATGTGGCATTTGTGGCAGGTTTGGGCAGAAATTGGAAGCGTTTTGGCTATGGCGCAAATGTAAAACTCATTGCTTCTAACTATGGTGGCTACCAATCTTTGGGGCTTGGGACAGACATCGGCGGCAGCTATTATAGCAAAGATAACCTTTTTTGCGCAGGTTTCGTATTCAAAAATATAGGCACACAACTCACAAAATACACTCCCACAGGCGCAAAAGAGCCTTTTCCTTTCCAAATGCAAGCGGGAATTTCTTACAAATTGAAATATATGCCTATGCGCTTTTCGGTAACCGTCCACGACTTACAAAAGCCTGTTCTCATTTTCACCGACCCTACAAAAGAGCCTGAAACGGATTTTAATGGCAATCCGATTCCTGAAAAGAAACGAATTGGGGAAAAAATAGCCCGCCATTTTATCTTTGGAACGGAGTTTTATTTGGGCAAAAATTTGAGGCTTCGGGCAGGTTATAACCATTTTCGCCGACAAGAATTGCGCTCAGAAGGCAGGGCTGGCTTGGCAGGGTTTTCTTTGGGGGCAGGGATTCGGATATCCAAATTTCGCTTAGATTATGGCTATGGGGGCTATCATGCTGTTGGGGGAACGCATCAGTTTTCGGTTTCTACGAATCTAAGTTCTTTTGTTTCGCGCAAATGACAGGCTTTTATTTTTTGATTTTTTTTGACAAGATTGACAAGATAAACAAGATAGGAAATAAGGGAGTTTTCAATTTTCAGCACGCAGATTTTCGCAAATGAAAGCAGATTTTCGCAGATAATTTTTCATTTTTCATTTTTCATTTCTCATGGCTTATAGTAAATTTACCTACGAAAAAATAGAGCAAGAACTCGGCATTTACTTTGATTCTGCGCACCTCTTTCAAGGGGAATTGCCTGATGTGCCGATAGATGACTGGCTTACCAAAACCTTAGAAATGGGCAAGCCTTTTGCCACTTTGTCCGAAAAAGCCCGTTCCGAAAACTTGGTACACCCCATTTTGATGTATCTTTGTACCTACAATCAATATCAATTTAGCGTGTATTCGGGCATAGAGTTGAATGTAGATGCAGAACAAGATTTGAACGGCGAATGTGATTTTATGCTTGCCAAAGGTGAGCCGAACCCTCGCCTAAATATGCCACTTTTTTGCCTAATAGAAGCTAAAGACCAAGACATCAAAAGGGCTGTGCCTCAATGTGTTGCGCAACTTTATGCGGCTACTTTGCACAATCAAAAACGGGGACATCATTTCCCTTATTTATATGGTTGTGTTACGACAGGCGAAACTTGGTGTTTCCTCAAATTGGCAGAAAAAACCTGTTGGATTGATGTGGATAGGTACTATCATTTGCAGCTCAAAGACTTGCTGGGCGTGCTGCAAAGTATCGTCAATGGCTATAAATAAACAAAATATACGTTTTTTTTTCTAAAAATAATAGGATTTTTGTTTTTTATGTGTATTTTTGTCGCAGAAATAAGAGAATAAAATGAAAGCAAAACCTTTTTTGAAGTGGGCAGGCGGAAAATCTCAATTATTAGCACAAATTGAGGCACGTTTTCCTATGGATTGGCAGCAGAAAATAGACACTTATATAGAGCCTTTTGTAGGAGCAGGAGCTTTGTTTTTTGAAATGATAGAAAAGAAAAATATTAAACATGCGTATATTTCAGATGTAAACGCAGATTTGATTTTGACCTACAAAGTCATTCAGCAATATCCCGAAAAATTGGCGACTTATTTAACGGCTTATCAGCAAGAATATGATAAAACGCCACAAAGTGACAGAAATGCTCTTTTTTTATCCGTAAGAAAAGCCTTTAATGAGACAAGAAATGAAATAAAAACGCCTATTTTTGCAGAAAATTGGGCAATAAGAGCGGCGCAACTCATTTTTTTGAACAAAACCTGCTTTAATGGACTTTTTCGGCTCAATTCAAAAGGGGAATTTAATGTGCCTTATGGAGAATATAAAACGGCTCAAATTGCCAATATTGCCAATATTTGGGCGGTTTCGCAGGTATTGGCAAATACAGAAATTCGCTGCGCAGATTATACAGCTTGTTTTGAGGCGATACATGAAAGAGCTTTTGTGTATTTTGACCCGCCTTATCGCCCTCTTAGCAAAACAGCAAGTTTCACGAATTATGCAGGGGCAGAATTTACGGATAAAAACCAGATAGAATTGGCACATTTTTTTGCCAGAATCAGCAAAGAAACAGGAGCAAAAGCCATGTTAAGCAATTCTGACCCGCAAAATATCAATACAGAAGATATATTTTTTGAAAAAATTTTTGCAGATTATCACATTCACAAAGTATCTGCAAACCGAGCTATCAATAGCAAAGGCGATAAGCGAGGGAGTATTAAGGAACTGCTAATTACCAACTACGAATATGAGCGATGCGCCATGGAACTCTATTTTTGAAAAATATGAGATAGGCAAACATGATTTTGACGAAAAACCGTTTGTACTTACTGCAAAGCAGATTAAGTTAGCGACTTCGCATTATGAAAATACTGCGGAAAAAGAAGTGCGGATTCTTTGCAAACAAGATACACGAGAATCAAGACCAACCATTTTCAAAGAAAAAGGCTTGTTTATTTTGCCCATAAAAAACGGAATTTTTGCGCTTATCAAAGGAGAAGGTTATATAGACATTCCCAAAATTGAAACAGAGCCTATCCCTTATCGTTATAGCCTTGATTTTCCCTTAGAAACCTCTCTTGTCGGAAATTCTGAAATGCAACATCTGGATTTTGCGTATGCAGCAAGTTTGATACGTACTTTCTTGAATGACAGTAGTTTAGTGCTTACGATAAGAGGCAGAAAATATACGCCAAAACTTTCGTTTAGGGTGGGGGAACACTTAATTGAAACGATAAGTGTACAAACTGAAGTTGATGCGGGTTATGAAGGGCGAAACCAAGTTGTGTTGATAGAAGCAAAAAATTCCAAAACGAAAAATACGGTCATTCGACAATTATATTATCCTTTCCGACAATGGCAGATGTACACACAAAAAAAGGTAAATACGCTTTTTTTTGAAAAACAGGGAAATAATTATTCTCTTTGGGAGTTTACTTTTGATGATATAAACGATTATAACAGTATTCGATTGGTCAAAAGTACACGTTTTAATATAATATTAGATTAATAATATTTTATGGAAAATAACAAAGAAATTAAATGCGAAACATGTGGCTGTCAAGCGTTTATTACCATTCCAAATCGTTATGATGTGTATGAAGTAATTGACGGAAAAATGGAATTAACAGATTCTTTACAAGCAGACGGGGCTGAATATGAAGCCTTGTATTGTAGAGATTGTAGTACGGAATTTTTAAGCGTGTAGTAGGGTGGCGCACTTTTTAAAAGTGCGCCACCCTCTACATACAGATATTTCATTTTTCGTAAAATGAGGAAATTTATCCCGTTTGTAGTATAGGAAGAGAATTGGAAATTGAAAAAACGAAATATAAAGTTCCACATCTGCGACATCTGCTTTCATCTGCGAAAATCTGCGTGCGAAAAGAACCTATTACATGAAAATAACCATTTATACAGACGGTTCTTCTATTGGCAATCCCGGTCCCGGCGGCTATGGGGTTGTGTTGATGTTTGGACAGCATAGAAAAGAACTTTCCGAAGGTTTTCGTCTTACGACCAATAACCGTATGGAGTTATTAGCGGTGATTGTGGCATTAGAGGCTTTGACAAAAACCGATATTCCTGTAGAAATCTATACAGATTCCAAATACGTGTGTGATGCTATAGAGAAAAAATGGGTCTGGGGTTGGCTGAAAAAAGGCTTTGCAGGGAAGAAAAACCCCGATTTGTGGCTGCGTTTTTTGCGGATACATAAGACGATTGAAAACGTGAAATTTATTTGGGTAAAAGGACATGCAGGTATCCCCGAAAATGAACGCTGTGACGTGTTGGCAACTACTGCTGCAAGGGGCGAAAATTTGCAGATAGATGCTGAATATGAGGCAACTCAATAATAATTCAATCAAAAACACATAAATAACATTATGAATTGGATATACTTTCCCAGCTTAGATTGGGACGAATATGGAAAAGCCAAGCATGGTAACATTTATTTTAGACCTGTGCTGCTCAATGAAGCGGACAAGGTAATCATGATTGGCAACATGGTCATTATGAAAATGGTTGCGGTCAATTTGCTCTTTGATACCGCCGAAAACAGGGCATCAAATTCTCCGGAAATCAATGAGATTTTTTACCAGAAAATGGAAAAAGAGGATTCTTATCTTGAAGTAGAACCTGCACCTGCATCAGAGAAGGATTATTTGCTTATGACGGCTACTTTGTTTTTAAAAGCATATTACTTTGACAAACAAGAGGTTGAAGATTGGATAATTGATTTTTTGACCTCACACGAAATGCCTTATACTTCTTTGAAAGAAGGCACTTTCAATGATTTTGCGGATTCTGTCCCTATGATGCGTATGTTTAACAATTTGGAGAAAGAAGGGAAAAAAATCTTTGGCGAGGATTTTTTGAAAAAAGGAAAAGGCTAATCGTAATAGGGTGGCGCACTTTTTAAAAGTGCGCC
>JAYUZN010000508.1:0-1876 GCA_043751755.1 Bacteroidota bacterium
CCCCCCTTTATCCCCCCAATTTGGGGGGATAAAGGGGGGAAGCGAACCGCTCGGGCAACTACTCATTGCTATGGTTGCGGCTCAAACCAATAATGAGCAAAAACACGCAATTCTTGGGGCGTATATTTTGGGGAGAAACTGGTTTTTTGTAGTTTTGCAAGACAATCAATATGCAGTAAGCAATTCCTATAATGCCGCAGATGACGACATTTTTCAAATCTTTGCTACCCTCCAAAAGTCAAAAGAAATCATACAGCGATTTATATAAGCCTTTTTTCGCACAAAACCCCTATCTTTGCCAAATGAAAATACTTTACGAAACACTCGGCTGGGTAGGCATGGCAAGTGTCCTTATCGCTTTTGGACTCAATTCGCTCGAAATATTGCCCGCAAATTCCCTCATATATATCCTCCTAAATGGCGGCGGCTCGGCTTGTTTGATTGTAAATTGCTACTATAACAAAGCAAAACCGCCTATGGTTCTCAATATTATTTGGTTGGGAATCGCCCTCGTTTCTTTATACAACTATTTTAAACGATAACATAAATAATCTGCGAAAATCTGCGGTTAAATCTGCGGAAATCTGCGAGAAATAAAAAACATCATGGACAACAAAAAAATCGCCAAACTCCTCAAACTTGCCGCCGACCTCATGGAAGTCAAAGGCGAAAACGGCTTCAAAATAAGTGCCTTTCAACGGGCAGCTCGAGCGATTGAGACGCTGGGAACGCCTGTGGGAGACTACGCCCGCAAAGGACTTTTGAGCGAAATTCAAGGAATTGGCGCAAGTACCAAAAAAGCTGTTTTGCAGATTTTGGAAAAAGAAACCTTTGATGATTTGGAAATTATCCAATCCGAAATCCCGACAGGCGTACAGGAAATGCTGAAAATGAAGGGAATTGGACCCAAAAAAGTCCAACATTTTTGGATAAGTATGGGCATAGAATCCCTTGGAGAACTGTATTATGCCTGTGTGGAAAACCGTTTGGCACAAGAAAAAGGCTACGGCAAAAAAACGCAAGATAACATACAACTTTCCATTGAGTTTTTGGAAAGCAACAAAGGGAAAATTCATTTTGCCAAAGCTGTGCCGATTGCCGAAATGTGGGAAAAGGAATTGCAAAAACTGATAGGGGCTGAAAATGTGCAACTTACAGGCGAAATACGCCGTCAATGCGAGATTATAACGCAGGGGGAGCTTTTGGTACAAATAGCAAAACAGGCAGAAGTCTTGGCTTTTGTTCAGCAAAAAAATATAGAAAATGAACACATAAAAGACACTATTTTTACCTATAAAATGGCAGAATGGGCAATTGTGATGAAACTCATTTTTGTGGAAAATATCCAAAAAGAACTGTTTTATACAACTTCTACCCCCGAACATATTGCCGAATTGCAGGTTTTGGGGGAAATTCCGGCTGATTTTTCTCAAGAAAAAGACCTTTACAGCCATTTTCAACTGCCTTATATCGTGCCAGCTTTGCGAGAGGGTAGGGGAGAGGTAGCAAAAGCAAAGGCTGGAAATCTGCCTACTTTGATAGAAATGTCCGATATAAAAGGCGTAATTCATGCACATTCTACCTATTCGGACGGAGCTAATACCCTCAAAGACATGGCTTTAGCTTGCAAAAAATTGGGCTATGAATATTTGGTCATTTCTGACCATAGCAAAGCTGCTTTTTATGCAAATGGCTTATCTGAAGGCAGAATCGAAGTGCAACATGCAGAAATTGACAGCCTAAACAAGCAAATTCCCAATTTTCACATTTTCAAAAGCATAGAAGCAGATATTTTGAATGATGGAAGCCTTGATTATGAGGCTGATACGCTCAAAACTTTTGACTGTATAATTGCCTCTGTTCACTCAAATCTGCG
>JAYUZN010000509.1:0-3334 GCA_043751755.1 Bacteroidota bacterium
GATTCTATTTTCTATAAATATTTCGTGCCTACGGCACTAAGAAATACTCAAAATGGCTACTATAACTAAATAGTCAAGTTATTTATTTTTCAATCCTTACCTCGAATTTGGCGTAAAAGTTCCCGCAGATTTTCGCAAATTTGATTATATTTCTGCTTTAATCTGCGGTTTAATCTGCGGTTTAATCTGCGAAAATCTGCGTGATAAAATAAAAATATATGTCTATATACAAAAACGAAGCAGCAAAAAACGAGCTTTTGGCTTTGTATGAAGCAAAATTAACTGCCTGTAACATTTCATACACAGACCAATATGTGGAGACTTTTGCAGGCAAAACACATATTATTATTGCAGGCGATGAAAAACTGCCGCCTATTGTGCTACTACATGGCATCAATGCGGGCGCACCTTTGGCGTTGGAGGCGGTCAGAGATTTGACCACAAAGTACCGTATTTTTGCCATTGACATAGTAGGGCAAGCTAACAAAAGTGCGGAAACTCGGCTTCCTATTCACGACAATAGCATTGGAAAATGGCTTGTAGAAGTGTTAGATGCGTTGAAATTAGGGAAAATTTCTTTTGTTTCAGTATCTTATGGAGCTTTTGTTTTGCAAAAACTCATGATTTACCAGCCTGAACGAATCGAAAAAGCTATTTTTGTTGTGCCTTCGGGTTTGGCAAATGGGGGAGCTTGGGAAAATATAACAAAATTGATGTTTCCCTTAATGAAATTCCATTTTACCAAAAAAGAAGCGGATTTGATTCGTTTTATGGACGCTTTTTATACCACAAAAGATGCGCATTCTATTGCCTTTCAAAAAGCGATTTTATTGGGCATAAAAATGGATTATCGCAAGCCACCTGTTTTGACCGAAAAAGAGGTCGCAAACGTAGCTGCACCCGTCTATGCAATGGTCGCAGATAATGACATTTTTTTTCCGGGAGATAAAGCCCTTGAAAGATGCCAGCAAATTTTCGCACATTTCAAGGCTTCTTTTGTCTTGAAAAACTGCAAACATATTCCTGATATAAGCACATATCCGCTTATTTCGCAGCAAATTGAGAAATGGTTGGGGGAATAAAAGGGGCTATTTTCCGCATAAAATCGTCAAAAACCTAAAAAATGCGTATCTTTGTGTCCTAAAATCGAAAAAAATATGGGATATAGCAATTTTAAAAAACTCAACAAAGTAGTTGAGAAGTTTGGACTATCATCGCAATCTGTCAAGTTATTTGATAAAATAAAGCCTGTTCGAGCCAGCAATTGGCTAAAACAATCTTTGGAAATCGCTTATATTACACCACCTACTAACGAAAAAGGGAAATCCGAGCGCATAGTTTCGCCTGTGTTATTGGAGGTTTATCGGCATTATGGAGAAAAAATGGGCTTCTTTTCGGGGGAAGAAATTAATTTCAATGCAGAAGATGACTTGGCGGGTCCTTGCGATTTTTTCTTTACCTTGCAGCCCCCTACTTTGTATATGCTGCGCCCAATTATTTCGCTTGCAGAGGCAAAAGATGAGGATTTGGAGTGGGGAATCGCGCAATGTGCGGCACAAATGTATGCTGCACATCAATTCAATTTGCAAAAAGACGTGGATATTCCTGTGTTATATGGCTGCGCAACTGATGGGGTAGAATGGCATTTTCTCAAATTTGAACATAATACTTTTTATATAGACAAAAAACCTATGACACATCTGCCCCAAATTTTGGGGACTTGGCACTGGATTTTCCGCTTTTTTATTGATAATTTTGGAGATAAATAAACAAAACAAGGGCTTTATTTGTATTTTTGGGGTAAAATAACTCATACATGAAACATCTATCTTTATTTTCCATTTTCAATTACAACAGATGAACAACTTTAAACTGATAATTATTGATGATAAGGCTGCCGAAAATAGCCCCTTGCTCCTTCATGCTAAGGAATGTTATATGCCTGAAAATGTATTCGTATTCAATCATAGCGAAAATGCGAAAGGGCTGCCAGAAACAGGAATGAGGTATATCTTAGACAATCTCGCCTCTCAAATGGTTGTGTTATTAGATGTTAAATTGCAAAGTACAATAGACGGTTTTACGATTTTTAAGAAAATTAGGGAAAAAACGTCTTTGGTATATTTTATTTTAACGGTTGGCGAAAATAAAAAAATCGAACGGGAGGAGTGGATTGATTTGGTTAATCAAGAAGCTACTTATTTTATTGATTATACGGAGGAGTATCAAGCGAAATTGGACTTGATAGAAAAGGCGAAAAATGCTATGCAGATGAACCTTGATTGCATTTTAGCGCAAAGAATTGAAGATATGGACGAGGAAGACAAGGTAAAACCTATCGTTGCGCGTAGAAATGGAACAGGGCAACTTTCTTGGAATGATATGCTGCAAGAAATACGCCTTCAAACAGGTGAAGGTATTGCTATTCATAAAAACCTTATTTCTTTGACTATTAGCCGATTAACACGCGGAAAATTACAATTATGATAAAATACTCCGATTTCCCATCTGTTATAATAGCCTGTCATAGCAATGATACAGAATTAGGCAATTATTTTCGGAAATGTACAGAGGAGATAATAGATTGTTTAGAAGATAAGTCTCCATTTATCCAACTATTTGAAAATGAAAGATGTAATGAAGTGGCTTTATCTATATGCTTTTCGCGAACTCGTCATAGTAAATATCGTATTTTTATTGCTTATTCGCATGGTGTAGCAGATGCACTTGTCATTGATAAACATAAATACTTGAATCTTGATAATATTAGCGAACTTCATCAGGGGCTTTTATATACAAATGCTTGCTTGTGTGGACAAAAATTAGGCAAGACTTTTATCGGGAAAGAGGGGGCTTTTATCGGCTTTAAAGAGAGTGTAAATGCATTAATAGGAAATTTGGAAAGTATCTCCATTGATTGTGATAATTGCGGTATTCTATATTGGTGTCATAAGCCTGATACAACAATACGTGAGGTAGTAAAAATAATGAGAAATAAATATGACCAAAAAATTGATTATTTAGAGGAGATGGGGTATGGCGATGAAATCATCTCCTATTTGGAAGAGGCAAAAAATGCGCTTACTTATTACGGAAACCCTGATTTAACATTTAAAGGAGCTTAATTCTACTTTCAACATTAAACAATGCGTTCACTTTCAGCAATTAACAAATACTTTTGGCGTTACAAATCCCTTCTTTTTTGGGGAGTCGTAACTGTCATAGCCTCGAATATGTTCACGATTTATCCTGCACAGGTCATTCGTATTTCCATGAATATGGTCAGCGATTTGGTCAAAATGTATGGCTTAATGAGTGGTTTTCAGGCAAATAC
>JAYUZN010000510.1:0-3405 GCA_043751755.1 Bacteroidota bacterium
GCAAGGGCTTTGATAAATGACCCGCTTTTGCTGATAGCAGATGAGCCTACGGGCAATCTTGACCCCGATACAACGGAGGACATCATGGCTCTTTTGCAAAAAATAAATATTGGCGGCACAGCGATTTTGATGGTTACACATGAGCATTTATTGCTGAAAAAATTTCCTGCAAGGGCATTTCATATCTCTGGAAAACAGGTGGTAGAATATCAAAGGTCGCAGGATTTGCTGCATGAGTTGTATGGATAGGAAACGGAAAAGTAGCAAAAATAATTATAAAAAAACTACAAATAAAAAAAAAAACAATATATTTGCAGTCTAAAATATACAGATTTCAGCATATCAACTGATTTCGCAGAGTTAGAACGCTCAATTCTCAACTACTTATGGCAATTAATTTACAAAAAGGGCAAAAAATAGACATGCTTGGACTGTCTCGCATCAGTGTAGGCTTGGGGTGGAATCCCAGCGAGGGAACAGGATACGATTGTGATTTAGATGCTTCCGCTTTTATGATAAATAGCAGTCGCTTGATTCCTAAAGAAGAGTTTTTCGTTTTTTTCGGAAATTTAGATTCCGCAGATGCAGCATTACATCATACAGGTGATGACCCTACAGGCGGAAATAGTGAGGAAGGAGATGATGAAGTTATTGAGGTGGATTTGAATAAAGTGGATAGCAATATTCAAGAAATTCTGTTTGTCGTAACCATTCATGATGCCCTTGCTCGAAAACAAAATTTTGGTCAAGTAAGAAACTCCTATATCCGCATTGTGGATAATGCTACGAATACGGAAATTGCGAAATACGAACTTGACGAAGATTTTTCGATAGAAACGGCGGTTGAATTTGGACGTTTATACAAAAAAGACGGGAAGTGGAAATTTGAAGCCTCTGGCATTGGCTACAAAGAAGATTTAGCCTTCTTTTTGGGCAAATATTATAAAGGACAAATCATCAAATAATTTTCATTCGTAAGTGTGAAGATGTCATCTCGCATTTACCTCAAAATACCCATCAATAACATTAACGAACATGGCAATTAATCTTCAAAAAGGGCAAAAAATTGACCTACGCAAGGCTTCTGGCACGACCCTTACCGCCTTTTGTGTGGGCGTAAATTGGGGGGCAATCGAAACTAAAGCCTTTTGGGGCTTATCCAAAACGGTTACAAATGTAGATTTGGATTTGAGCTGTTTTATGACAGACGACCAAGGAAACGCTGTGGACCATATCTATTCTCCTTTGTACAAACCCGAAGTGTTACAAAAATTTGGATTGCCGCCCGGCAAACTCATCTCGCTCAACAATGCGCTCAAACACTCTGGTGATGACCTTGCAGGCGACTCTGGCGGTGATGACGGCTTAGATAATGAAATCATTTCGGTGGATTTGAGTCGGGTAGACGCACGCATAACACAGATTTTTTTCTTTTTGAACAATGTAGGAAAAGAGGATTTTTCGCAAATCCCTTATGCCAAAATCCGAATGTATGAAGGCACACCGACTGTCGTAAAAGAGGTCTTTGCATCTTACAATATCGCTGCTGAGGCACAATATGCGGGCAAAAGGGCTTTGATTATGGGAAAACTATATAAAAAAAATAGCGAATGGAAGTTTAGTGCTATCGGAGACCCAACAGATGACGTGTTTTTGGGGCAAACCATTCAAAGAATTATGAAGTCTTATATTTAAACCATGATTGTCAATCTGAAAAGCATTAAACATATTTCTTTTGATGTATGGCTTACCTTAATTCGCTCTCATCATGCTTTCAAACCTGCTCGGAATCAACTATTTCGCACATTTTTTGGGATTACAGAATCTCAAGCGTTTGTAGAGGAAACCATTATATACTTTGATAGGTTATGTGATGAAATAAATCAAATAACAGGCGGGCAAATAGAATGGAAAGAGATGGTATTGATGATATTAAAGCACCTCAAAGTAGATATTTTGGAGGTTGACAATGCTATGTTAGCGGCGTATTATCAAGAAATGGAGCTTATTTTTTGGAAATACCCACCTGTTTTAGTAACTGACAATTTGCCCAACGCATTGTCAATAGCGAAGCAAAAAGGCTTTTCATTGAGTTTGTTAAGCAATACGGGCTTTATAGAAGGGGCAACTTTGAGACAATACTGGGAGCAAAAAAATTTAGCGACTTATTTTGATTTTCAGCTCTATTCTGATGAATTGCACTATTCTAAGCCCAATGCTAAAGTCTTTGAATCCGTTTTGCAAGCCGTTTTGACCTCAAAACAGGTAGAAAAACATCAGATTCTGCATGTCGGCGACAACCGAATTGCAGATAACAATGCTGCTTCTGACTATGGTTTTACAGGTTTTCACATAAATGATATATCCTCTTTTTTGAGAGAATTAACATTATTTTGTTTAAACACTTAATTATCAATATTTAACACAAATTTTTCTCATTCCATTTTGGTTGCTAAACAGCTATTCCCAACTTTTTCAAAACACGCCATTTTTGACACAGAAAACATCCCCTTTTCTGCTGCATCTTATAGTAGGTTTAAGTTTGGAGATGGTGAAATAGCGCAACAATTTGGAGAGGAATTAGCTTATGCTTTTATTGATGCCTACAATATTGAATTATTGACAGAAAATGAGATTGTATTGATAGCCAGTCCTTACAATTCCATTCCTACGGCTTCTTTTGCTATGGCAAGTCATTTTAAAAGGGTGGTCAATCATTTTTTGTATCAAAATAATAGAAATGCCCTGCTCGAATCCAAAATTCATCGTTATAAAACGTATAGCGAAGATTATGGAAGCATGTCATACGCAGAACGCGTAGCTTTGATTTCCTCCGATACCTATCATTTAGACAAAACCTTTTTGAAAAATAGGTGGTGTCTATTTGTAGATGATATTAAAATCACTGGCAGCCATGAGTACGTCATTTGCAAACAAATAGCAGAGAAAAATATGAAAACAAATGCCATTTTTCTTTACTATGCTATCTTGCAAAATGCCGAAATTCCGCCACATTTCGAAAACTTTCTCAATTATTATGAAGTAAAAAACATTCATGATTTGGTCAATATTATAAATAATCCTACTTTTGTCCTTAATACACGCACGATAAAATATTTATTAACGCTTTCGCAAGCAGAGTTAAAATATTTAATAGAGTCTGTTTCTATACAACAACTTTATCTTATTGTTAATCAAGCAATTAGTAATAATTATCACTTGATGGAAGTGTATAAAAATAATCTTTCACATATTATTCATTCCAAAAAATATGGCAATTAATCTTCAAAAAGGGCAAAGGCAAAACCTTGACGCACCCAAATTTACGATAGGACTTGGCTGGGACACGAACAGCAGTTCTACGGGTACAGGCTACGACTTAGACGCTTCTGTGTTTGTATTGGG
>JAYUZN010000511.1:0-2067 GCA_043751755.1 Bacteroidota bacterium
TCGCTTGCATCCATGGTAGAAATGGCTTGTGTAGTCGTAGCCGTCAAAGCCCAACCTTGGCTATGTCCGTCGCCGCCGCCGCCATTGAGGTTAAGGGCGATTCTCGGACCTACTGGAGCTTCAAACTTCAAATCAATCCCACGTCCTAATCCTATGACAAAATCGCTACTCATGGTAAAATCGCGCGTAATGGTGGAACCCTCTGCAATCGTACTTGATGAGCCGTCTCCATACGGGTCTCTTAGCGTAAAGATAGGAAGCTGTACGCCGTTGTCGCCCAAATCTACGATAATATCCGAACCCGGCAAAGCGGCAGAGCCTTCTACAATTACCCCAAAAGTTTTGGTAGCTATCAATTCGCCTACATCTGTACGATACTCTATCGTCAAGGTATGACGATGCGGTGCCACAAGATTTGGGCTCCCTGCCGTAAAGCTATAAGGGCTTATATAGCCCGTATTTCTGTTTACATAAACGGTGTCCGTCAAGGTATCTGCGGCTGCATTTTTCATGACCAAATAGCCCGTTCTGCTTACACAAGCAGTCCCATTGAAGGTTTCCCCTACTTGGAATCGCAAGGAATACCTTGTGCCTTGCTTGATAATGGCAGGTTGCGAAGGATTGTCGCACAAGTATCTATCAAAACCACTCAAAACCGTAATGGTCGGAGGACGATGATACACAAACTCTTGATGGGTAGCCGAATCCCATACCATCGCACTTGAATGATACAAGCTGTCTAAGTATAGACTATAAATGTCTAAAGTCTGTGGACGGTAGCGCAAATAGTCTATAACCAATTGATTGGCGGCAGTATTGTTTACTACCCCATCTACGTTCATACTGTATTTCAATGGCGGCAGTTTTGCGGTTACTTTGCCCGTTTCATCAGTCGTATAAACCTTGTCGAAACAGTCGTCTTTGCTACGTACTCGTATCTTGAATTGCCCGCCTGTAACTGCATTTCTACATGCATTAAGTACTTCCAAACGTACAGGATAGCTCAAAGTATCCTCATAGTTTAAGGTCGTATTTTGTCCAAATCCTGCCATACTCGTATAGGAGGTAGGCTGTAAGGCTTGGAATTGATAATGCAAAGTATCTGAGCCATTTGAGGTAACCAAAATACGGGTGCTGTCTATCGTTATCCGCAAGCCTATAACATTCGGCTTGTAGGGATTGATAGTGAGCGAATAAGCCCCATTTGCAGTCGTATAAGCATCTTGCAAAAGTCCTTCTATGGTGCTATCCTCCATGATGTACTCTCCTATAATATGAATACTATCCAAGGCACAAGTAGCATCACGTCTGCCCACAATTCCCGAAATGGTATAAGCCGTTTTGTCGGAAAAAGTCAAGTAAGAACGTGTTTTTTGCTGTGGAGAGAGCGTAGTATAGATAGGATTGTTCAAAAATACGTGGTCCCCAAAATCAGCGGTAAGCGTGTAATTTGCTCCTACCCCTCCATAATACACATTTGGCATATTATAATCTCCATTTGCATCTGTAGTAGCATAATAGACATAATCGTTGTTTTCTATCGTAGCGTGTGCTTCTATGCTTACCCCACTTACGCCACCACCGCCTATTAAGGTAGCTACTCTCCCTTCCATATAGCCATCACCTTTGCTCCAGCCTTCGGCAGCTTTGCGGTTGTTTTCCCCAACAGCAGTGTAGCTGCATACTTCATATATATAATGCTTGCCAGGAACCCCGTTTGCATCATAGAAATATACATCATTTGCCCCTACGCTTTGTAGCAAGCTGCCATCACGATAGATTTTGAAGCCTGTAACTGCCCCTGCACTTGCACCCGGAACCCAATCTATACGGGTTTGCCCGTTGATTGTGCCTTGTGTGGCGGTTACGGTAGGCGTAGAAACGGTACTCAAATCTATCCAATACACCTTGCCCTTGCCAGCATCTGCTTTGGGCGCGCCCATAAACAAGAAACTGCCACTCATCTCAAGCGATACGCCAAGACTATCTGCCGTAGCCGTAGGATTGGAATAGGTGAGTGCCAAAGACCAACTATTGTTGCTTGCACTTTTTTGGTAAATATATACC
>JAYUZN010000512.1:0-3099 GCA_043751755.1 Bacteroidota bacterium
GGTATATATTTACCAAAAAAGTGCAAGCAACAATAGTTGGTCTTTGGCACTCACCTATTCCAATCCTACGGCTACGGCAGATAGTCTTGGCGTATCGCTGGAGATGAGTGGCAGTTTCTTGTTTATGGGCGCGCCCAAAGCAGATGCTGGCAAGGGCAAAGTCTATTGGATAGATTTGAGTACCGTTTCTACGCCTACCGTAACCGCCACACAAGGCACAATCAACGGGCAAACCCGTATAGATTGGGTTCCAGGTGCAAGTGCAGGGGCAGTTACAGGCTTCAAAATCTATCGTGATGGCAGCTTATTGCAAAGCGTAGGGGCAAATGATGTATATTTCTATGATGCAAACGGGATTTCTGGCAAGCATTATATATACGAAGTATGCAGCTATACTGCTGTTGGGGAAAACAACCGCAAAGCAGCCGAAGGCTGGAGCAGAGGCAATGGCTATTTGGAGGGCAAAGTATCTACCTTGGTAGGCAATGGCGGCGTAAGCGGGGTGAGCATAGAAGCACGCGCTACGATAGAAAACAACGATTATATCTACTATGCTACCACAGATGCAAATGGCGACTATTCTATGTCGGACGTGTATTATGGAGATGCTGTTACGAGTTTTGCGCTAAGTGCAGATTTTGGGGACCACTTATTTTTGAACAACCCTATCTATACTACGCTCTCTCCGCAGCAAAAAACACGCTCTTACTTGATATTCTCCGATAAAACGGCTTATACCATTTCGGGAATCGTGGGCAGACGTGATGCCACTTGCGCTTTGGATAGTATCCATGTATATGGCGAATACGTTATGGAAGATAGCACGACAGAAGGGTTTACGCAAGATGCTTATACCACAGCAAATGGAGCCTATTCTTTGAGTATCAATCCATACAAGCCTAATGCGATTGGTTTGCGGATAAAAATAGACAGCACACGTATATTGCTTACTGCTGATGGTTCTGATACCTTGCATTATCAATTCCAAGCCTTACAGCCTACCTCCTTTACGAGTTTGGCAGGATTTGGACAAAATACGACCTTAAACTATGAGGATACTTTGAGCTATCCTGTACGTTTGGAAGTATTTACGGCATGTAGAAGTGCGGTTACAGGCGGGCAATTTAGAATCAGGGTACGTAGCAAAGACGACTGTTTTGACAAAGTTTATACTACGGACATCTTAGGCAAGGTAACGGCAAAACTGCCGCCTTTGCAATACATAATGAATGTAGATGGGGTAGTGAATAATACGGCTGCAAACCAATTAGTGATAGATTATTTGCGCTACCGTCCACAGACTTTAGACGTTTATAGTTTATACTTAGATAGTCTCTATCGTTCAAGTGCGATGGTGTGGGATTCTGTTACGCATCAAGAATTTGTGTATCATCGTCCTCCTACGATTACGGTGTTAAGCGGTTTTGATAGATACTTGTGCGACAATCCTACGCAACCTGCCATTATCAAGCAAGGCGACCGATATTCCTTGCGATTCCAAGTAGGGGAAATCTTCAATGGCGCAGCTTGTGTAAGCAGAACGGGCTATTTGGTCATGAAAAATGCAGCCGCAGATACCTTGACGGATACCGTTTATGTAAACAGAAATACGGGCTATATAGACCCTTATAGCTTTACGGCAGGGAGTCCAAATCTTGTGGCACCGCATCGTCATACCTTGACGATAGAGTATCGTACAGATGTAGGCGAATTGATAGCATCGAAAACTTTTGGGGTAATTGTAGAAGGCTCTGCGGCTTTACCGGGTTCGGATATTATCGTAGATTTGGGCGACAATGGCGTACAAATCCCTATGTTTACTTTGCGTGACCCGTATGGTGATGCTTCTTCGAGTACGATTGCGGAGGGGTCGAGTATTACCCGCGAATTTACGATAAGTAGCGATTATTTGATTCAAGCAGGGCTTGGGATAGAATTGAAGTTTACTGCCCCCGTAGGTCCAAAGATTGCCATTAATCTGAGTGGCGGCGGTGGGGAAGGGAAAAGTAACAGTTGGGCTTTGACGGGTACAACTTCACAAGCGATTTCTACCATGGATGCAAGCGACCATGTAGGTCCCAAAAATGACGTAATAGTCGGGGCTGGGGTAGCTTTGCAATATGGTTTGGTGCAAGAAATCAAAGTAGAAAGTTGTAGCAAGATAACCAAAACGCAGCGTTTGGGATTCTCTCCGCATAGTATTCAAACGACTTGGTACTATACTGTAGCGCAGATAGAGGAGTTGATTCGTCAGTATGGACTGCAAGTAGCGCAAGTAGAAGCGGGTACGCTTGTCTTAGAAGAAGGGGGCAAGCCGTTGAGCAAAGCTGCGGCAATCTTGCGTTTAGAGACTTATTCCAAAAATTGGCAGAAAATTTTGACCTACCATAACAAGGAAACTTTGCCTTGGTACAACCTCTGTCAAAGAAGACCGAGCGACATTCCTGAACCTTATAGAAGCAAGGCGAGTGAATGGAGAAATGGTTTCTGCCCATTAGTAGGAAGTTATGATGGCAGTGGCAATTTCCAACCCAAAGACAATTTGGTATGGGACCAAGAATTAGTAACTGCCTACAATAATGCGATGACTGCGATTCGGGTTTTACAAGAAGACTACTCAGACCTTAGTCTGCAAGAATTGCCGAATTGGTCGTACTATCAAGGTGCTTTGTCTGACCCTGCCAAATTCGTAGATGAAGCTTATGTGAATCTCCACGATTTGCAAGCCCAAAACTTGACGTATGGCTCTGGCGTATCCATTGAAAAGTCTTTCGAGTCTGCGGCTGCGAGTTCAAGCACATTTTCAACTGCGGGTTTCTTGCATTTTGATGCGACTTTAGGCATTGCATTAACCGCAAAAGCTTTTGCAGGCTTAGGGTTTGAAACACAACTGGTAGAAGGCGATTCTTACATCTCATTTGCATTTGGCTTTGATTTGAATTTTGCTACAGATAAAGCTGTCGCACGTGAAAACACGAATGGCATCTCCTATACTCTGGCAGATGGCGACGACTTCGACCAATTTAGCGTTACGGTGATTCAAGGCATTGACCCACATCAAACACCATACTTCTCATTGCTGGGCGGTAGGTCTTCTTG
>JAYUZN010000513.1:0-2494 GCA_043751755.1 Bacteroidota bacterium
CCTGGATTTACCATAGACACCATAGGATTCGAGGTACTTATAGCAGAAAGCCCTGTGCCGGGTGTCCATGCGTAGGTTTGTCCCGGAATATTGGGCGAACCTAACTGAAACTGATAGCCCGAACACATAGAAATGTCTGAACCTGCATCTGCTGTAGCTCCTGTAGGAATATTAATTGTACCTGTTATGGTGTTTTTGCAGCCAAAAGTATCCTGTATCACCACCTGCCACGGGAACAGTCCCGGCGAAGGATATAGGTGATTGAAGGTGGAATCCATTGTATAGGGGCTTCCACTCAGATTCCCATTTCCTGACCATGAATAGGTAGGATTCAGGGAACTTGGGTCGGGATAGGCAGTAAATATTACCTCATTACAGTTATTGTAATTTGCAGTAGCCGTAGTATTTACCATACCTTGATTCACATACAATATTATCGTAAACTGCACAGAACCCGGAATCGGGCAGTTGTCATCTTTTATCGTTACTACAAAATAATATAGTCCAGGGGTTGTGGGCAGAAAACAGAAATGCGCCACAGGTGCAGCCCCTACAATGGTATCTACCACAGAAAGGTTGGAAGCATCTGCAAAAACGCCGCTGGCAATTCCATGATTCCAATACATGGTAAATATTGCCCCATTTGCCCCTGTAGTATCAATAGGCAGGTCAAAACACAAAGGCACATTTGCGCAGCCCGCACCGGAGTGTGCAGTTAAGGTATCCGTAGGCACGCCCCCTACAGTTATGTTTGTGATGGGAGGAGCTTGAGGATTGGAATTACAGTTACCTGTAATAACTGTAATCTGCATATCGCGCGTTATTTCTCCAATTTGCACCCCATTTCTCCATTCTGTAACGACAATACACATTACGCCTACTACTACAGCACCGCCTGGGTTAGGGAGAAAAGAAACGTCTCCCGTTACGGGGTTCACTGTTACCAGCCAAGAAGGACCTAAGGGAGAAGTAGGACTATAGCCTGCGCCATATGTAACTTGTCCACCACCCGAACCAGAGTAGCAAGGTCCTAAGGCATAGGAAAGCGAGTCCCCATCAGGGTCTGTTGCGCCTTGATTGAAGGTAAAAGGCTGTCCTGCACAGATATATGGGGTAGGCACATTCGAAAATACAGGAGAGCTATTGCAAGGGGTAAGCGTCAAATCTATGCACAAAGAGCTTGCAATGCCTCCGCCGCCAGCACCCGAAGTAATGGCATAATTGCGGCAGCAAGCCGTCCAATCAAAACATATCATCGTACAGTTAGAATTACACAAATTTATGTCTGTGTAATAAACTGCTCCCAGCACCCCATTAATAGGCGCACCAGGGTTTGTACATTGTGTACCATTCAAAGCCGCAGCAGGGCAAAGCGGCGTTACCTCCGAATAGGAAACAAAAGTCCAGTTAACCCCTCCCGAATACGTACAGTTCGCAGGGGTACCTGTGAAGCTAAGAGAAGGTACGGGACCAGGACCAGGTAGGGGCGTAGTTGCAGCTCCCGCACAGTCAAAATAAACAGAACTATAAATACGATAGGTACAACCATTTATACATTCGTAGGTATAGTCTGCTCCCATATAGTGAGAGGCGTAAGACGAAAAGAATGTCAAGGCAAAAGTGAGTGTAAGCAGTAACTTTGTGCGCATATAGGTAGAAATATAAGAAATTGTGTGCATAGTTGAGAAATTGAAAATTGAAAATTGAGAATTGAAAAATAAGAAATAACTGTTCACTGCTAACTGTTATCATCTGCGTGCTAATCTTGTTTATCTTGTAAATCCTGTCTAATTTTCCCTCAAAGTGCGCTATTTTTTCCCTAATATCCAAATAAAATAACGCAAAGTGTCTATATTTATGTTTGTATGGTAAATGTTCTTACTTTAATGGGAGATAGTTAATCCAAATAAACGACTATCCTTTTTATATATACCTCTACATGTCGGAAAGGTTCTGCATTAGAATTGAAGGTTTTTTCCTGTTTGACCTGCGCCAAAAACTCCTTTGAAGACTTGTTTTCGTCATAGTGTAACACCAGATAAAAGCCCTTTGTTGCGGGCGAAATCTTCCCTTTTTTCCAGTCGCTAATCGTGCCACTATATTCCCCTGCAAAGCCATAAAACAAAATAGCTGCCTCATTCAACTTTGCCAAGTCCCCCAGACTCATGCCTATTTTTATGCCCGAAGGAGAATGCCATTTCCCTCCAAAAGTACCCATATAAACCGCTTTTACTTTGGTACGGGTATCATCTTTCCAAGTGAGCGCAATCTCGTCAGGCGTGTCCTTATATATATACGTACACGCCTCTGTAGCCGCGCCAATGGTAACGACTTTTCCGCGCTTCAAATTGTTTGGACCAAACAAAGAAACCAATTTTTCTTCTGAAGTATTGCGAGAAATCGAGCCTATTCTTTTTCCGGGCAAAAAGACCCAATCATTTTCCGTAGGCAAATTCCCATTTTCGGCTTTACGGGCATTTGCATCTGTTTGTCC
>JAYUZN010000514.1:0-3598 GCA_043751755.1 Bacteroidota bacterium
TAAAGATAAATAGAAGAAAGGTAAATAATTTGTTTTTCCCTCAAAAATCCCTACCTTTGCCCCAAATTTTAGACAACCATTATTCAAGAACTTAGCTAACAGAGAGCCTTCTCAAACCACGACCTGTTCACTGCTAACTGTTCACTGCTAACTGAAAGTATGATTCAACGTATTCAATCTGTTATATTGGCAATCGCTGCTATGTTAAGCGTTGCGGACGTGTTTTTTCCGGCTTGGAAATATAGCTATAAGGGCGAAACCGAAATCATTTCGGGCATGGCGGTAAGCTCGCCATTAGATGCTGCTTCTATGCGTCATTTCAATTTTTGGGACAAAATAGAGCTATATAGCGGTTCGTATGCCCATATTGCTTGGTTCGCCCTTTCGCTCATGGTAAGTGTTTTTCTATTGGCTACTATCTTTTTTTTCAAAAAAAGACTCCTTCAAATACGGCTTTGTCAAGTAGGCATTATGCTCATTATTGGGCAGGTGTTGGCACAAATGTACCTTACTTTGCATGGTCCTTATATCGTTTTGGGCGGCGCAAATGCCACTTCTACCCCGCAAGTAGGCTTCGTTTTGCCCATTGCAAGTCTCATTCTGACCTATATCGCCAGCAGACGCATCATGGCAGATGAGAAATTAGTGCGCTCCGCAGATAGAATAAGAGACTAAATGAAAGACTATTTAACATACGCCTCTCTCGGCTTTGAAATTTTGGCTATCATGCTACTTTGTGGCTTGGTGGGCTATTTTTTGGATAAATACTTAGATACAAAACCATGGATACTCATGGCAGCTTTGTTGATAGCCTGCGGGCTGGTTTTGGTGCGTATTATGAAGATAAAATAATCCTAATTTATTGCCCTTCGAGGGTCTGCGACCACTCGAAGGGCAATGGCGCTAAGGCACCAAATTTTAGGCTTTAAAACCCTTCGAGTGGGCGATAGCCCCTCGAAGTGGTTTTAAAGCGATACAAATAAAAAAAAAATGACTCCTATCCGTTTTACAAGCATACTTACTGCCCTCACTTTGGCACTTGGAATCGGCATTTTTGCCTGTTCAAGCAGCCTTTTTGCCGCCTACAACTTCAAAATAATGCTTATAGCCTTGTTTTTGAGCTATATAAGCACTTTGGGCGTATTCATCCTGAGTTATAACGTCATAAACAAGTCCTTCAAACTCTTTATGTATGCCGTACTTGGCTCTATGATAGCAAAAATGGCACTGGGTATTTTCTTCGTTATCTTGGTAGGGATAAAATTCAAGCCCCATATTTTGCCCTTTGTAGCGACCTATTTTTTTTCATATTTTTTGTTTACAAGTTTTGAGGTTTGGGGACTTATGCGTAACTTGCGCCCGTTTTCAAAGAAAGACGATAATAAGTAGTTGATTTTTAGCGAATTAAAAGATATTTCTTTTCAAGAAAAATATTTTTTTGCACTAAAAAAGAGGGCAAAAATTGAAAACAGAAATTAAAATTTAATTATGTGTTGCGCTTTTTCATATCGTAAAAGCCCGCTTTTATACCCTTAATTTCAACCGAAAAAGGGGTATTGATGCCTTTATTTTTTAATTTCATTTCTCATTTCTCATTTTCTTCACTATGTATAAAAAAATTCTCATTTATTGTATTGCATTTCTATTGCCTTTTGCCTTTGCGCATGCAAACGACCCTGAACAACACGCAGAAGGGGGCAAAAAATTTGAGGCGGGCAAAGAAATCATGCACCACATTCTTGACAGCCACGAATGGCATTTCTTTGACATGCCACAAGGAAATGGCAAATATAGCCCTGTAGCCTTAGATTTGCCTTGGATTTTGTATAGCAAAGAAAATGGGCTGGCGTTTTATACTTCTACAGAAATTTTGAACGAAAGTGGCATTTATCATGCTGCACATAACAAGGTTCATGCCCTCAAAACAGGCGAACCTGCTACCCACGAAACGCATACAGATGTTGCTGTGCATGGCGAACCTCATGAGGCAAATATAGACGAAAATGTAAAAGTCTATGACTTTTCTATGACCAAAACTTCTTTGCAAATGCTATTAGTTGGCATAGCTTTACTCCTCGTATTTACTTCTGTAGCAAGAGGTTATAGCAAAAATAAAGGAAAAGCTCCTTCTGGGATTCAGTCTTTTATGGAGCCGATAGTGATGTTTGTAAGAGATATGTCAAAAGAGTATTTGGGCAAAAATCATGAGCGATTCCTGCCCTATCAATTGACCGTTTTCTTCTTTATTTGGTTTTCCAATCTCTTGGGGCTTATGCCTTTCAACTCTAACATTATGGGTAATTTTACGGTTACGTGTATGTTAGCGGTCATTTCTTTTTTCTTGATAAATGTAAATGGCACAAAAGACTATTGGAAACATATAATAGCGATGCCGGGCGTTCCAAAATGGGTACTTATCATTTTGACTCCTGTAGAGTTATTGGGCATTTTTATTAAACCTGTGGCTTTGGCAATACGTCTTTTCGCCAATATTTCGGCAGGTCACTTTATGGTGTTGGCATTGGTTTCTTTGATTTTTATCTTAGGAAAATCTGGCGAAAGCATAGGCGGAGCAGTAGCAGGAGGCGTGTTAGGCGTGGCATTTTCTTTGTTTATTTTTACTTTGGAAATGTTGGTGGCTATTTTGCAAGCCTATATTTTTACTTTGCTTACAACGGTATTTATCGGCATGTCTATGGCATCGCATGACGACCACGCACACGGACATGACGAGCATCATGCCACTCCTGTACAACATTCAGAAGTAAACAAAGACCTTAGAATGAGCGATTTCGGGGTAAGCTAAGTTTTTTGGCACGCAGATTTTCGCAGATAAAAGCAGATTTCGCAGATATTGAGCTTTCATTTTTTAATTCTCATTTTTTAATTATAACTCTCATGGACACAGTATTAGGATTAGCAGGTGCAGGCGCAGGTCTTGCCGCAATGGGCGCAGGCTTAGGCATTGGTAAATTGGCTGCTTCAGCAGTAGAATCTATTGCTCGTCAGCCCGAAGCATCAGGAGACATTCGTGGCGCAATGATTTTGACAGCGGCTCTTATCGAGGGTGCTGCATTGTTCGCTATCGTAGTTTGTTTGTTATTCAAACTTATCTAATCGCACACAGAACGGAAATGGGAGGGAATGCCTCCTGTTTTCGTCTCGCAGATGTCGCAGATAGGGGACGCAGATTTCGCAGATGCTAAACCCTATTTTCTTTTATATCTGCTTTATCTGCTGTCATCTGCGCAAATCTGCGAGAAACACAATCATTCAATTTTATGGAAATTATATTACCTCAACTGGGGCTGTTCTTCTGGTCTTCAGTTATTTTTATTACCTTTTTCTTTTTATTGAAAAAATTTGCTTGGGGACCTATTCTCTCAGGCATCAAAGAAAGAGAAGAATCTATTTCAAGTTCGTTGCAGCAAGCCGAAAAAGCGCGTGCAGAAATGGCAAATCTGACCGCCAAAAATGAGCAACTATTGACCGAAGCGCGCATAGAACGCGATACTATGCTCAAAGAAGCCCGAATGTTAGGCGACAAAATGATTGCCGAAGCAAAAACGGCAGCCGCTACTGCTGCAGCAAAAGAAAC
>JAYUZN010000515.1:0-7783 GCA_043751755.1 Bacteroidota bacterium
CTCATTTCTAAAGTTCTCATACCCAAATACTTCATCTAACACACACTTTGCATAATGCCCTACATGCCAATCCAAATGCACATAAATACTCCCATCTTCTGCCAGCAGTTCGCGCAGCAAGGTACAGGTTTCATAGAACCATTGCAAATAGCTATCCAGTCCACGCCCCCAAGTATCTCTATAGGCTTTTTGTTCAATAACGCTGGGCTGTTTGGTAATAGAAAGGGTTTCCTCGTCCTCATGTTGGGGTATTGTGGTAGAAAAGGAGAAGTTCGCGCCTGTATCAAAAGGCGGGTCAATGTAGATAAGTTTGATTTTGCCTGCAAATTCGGGGAGCAAACTGGGCAAAACATACTTTTTGTCGCCCCAAATAAGGCGGTTATAGGAGTCTGTGGCAGTTTCTTTTTCGGCAAAAAGAGAAGCAATACGGGCATTTCGGTCAGCCGCACTTTCATTTACGGTTTCAATGGTTTGAAACGGGAGGGCTATGCGTATGGGCGCGACTTTTTTGCCGTCTTTGTATTTGCCCGCCCAAGAGATTTCGGTCATGGTGTTTTTTTTGCAAAGGTAGGGCTTTTTTTTTAAGGATTGTTTTTTGGGCAAAAAAGCTTATATTTGTAGGTAAAATGCAAAAAAGTTTTTATGGCAAATAGTGCCGCTACGCCTCGTTTTCCTTCATTTGCGATAAAACAAGCCTTTGCAACTCCTCTTTATTGGGCAAATAGAGTTGATATTTTTGGACAAATAATGGGCTACTCATGCCATACATCGCATATTCTACCATCAATTCGTCTTTTTCTTGGGTGAGAATGATGCCAATAGGCGGATTGTCGCCTTCTATGTTTTCTTCTTTGGCAAAATAGCCCATATACATATTCATCTGCCCTATGTCATAATGCGCAAATTCTCTTATTTTGAAATCAATCAAAACAAAGCAGCGCAAAATACGGTGATAAAACACCATATCCACATAAAAATGCGTGTTATTTAAGGTAATGCGATATTGTCTGCCTACAAAAGTAAAACCCTTGCCCAATTCCAACAAAAACTGCTGCAAATGCGCGAATAATTTTTGTTCTAACTCAGCTTCGTGAATGTGATAAGGTTCTGGAATTTTGAGAAATTCAAAAATATACGGCTCTTTCAAAATGTCTTCGGGCGCACTTACTTTTTTGCCCTCATTTGCCAATTTCAAGATTTCCGCCTTGTTTTTTCCCAATGCAAAACGCTGAAACAAAGCCGTTTGCTTTTGCCGTTTGAGTTCTGCAACGCTCCAATTTTCCAAAATTGCTTGATTTTCATAAAACTTACGGGCTAATTCGTCTTCTATCTTCAATAACTCCACAAAATGAGACCAGCCCAATTTGTGCGATGCCGTCGCACAAATTGGGTAACACTGATAAAACAAGCGCATATAGGTCAAGTTAGAACGGCTAAACCCTTTTCCATGCAATACTTTTAAATCCTTCGCCAAGTTTTCCAACAAGCCTTTTCCATATTCCGCCTTTAGCTTCCCTTTTTGTTCAAATTCTGTAATATATTGCCCTATCTGCCAATAGGTGACAATCATCGCCGTATTGACGCTGCGAATCGCTTGTTGATTGCCCGCTAAGTAGGTTGTGGAAATTTGTTGTATCAATGCTTGGTATTGTGCGGCTATTTCTAAATTTGGCATCTTTTTGTATTTTATGCGTAAGAAAAATCAAGGCAAAGTATGGTTTTTTAGGCAAAAAATTGTCTATTTGTGTAGATAAAATACAACAAAACCTCACGAAATAGCGTATCCCGAAGCAGCGCGAATTGCGGGAGAGTAAAAGCCTAAGACGATTTCATTAGGAGAAATACCTTTGTGAACCAAGGCTTCGGTAATGAGGGATTCGGTATGATTAGCAAGCAGCCAAATTTTTCCATCTTCTTTGATTTCAAAATGAACGAGCATATTGTCCATAAAAGTTTTTGCATTATACCAGCCCGTTTTCACAACAAGGTAATGATGTTTTTCTTTATCCGCAATGACCCTATTACACACCTCCGAAACTTGTCTGTCCACAAATTCGGCTTCCAAAGCTGCAAGTATGATTTTTTCATATTTCTTAATTTTTCTTTTCATATCCATTTTATAATGGTTTGATTAAGTGGATTGTAAGTAATTAAACGCATCTGGCTTTCAGCTAAAATAAGTTGAAAAAACTGCTGACCTTCCAAACTCTTATATATTTCATCAGGTATAGTCTTACTTCGTAATGATATAAATCTTTTGCCATCTTTTGACTGTTGAATTACAAAGGTAAAGATACTTATTTAATTTGCCAAAATGAAAAAAATATTTTTAATTTTTGTTGATTTTATTGCCTTTAAATACAGAAGGTATTTTTTTGCAAAGATAGGCTTTGTTTTATGGGTTGTATGAATGTTGGGCTTTTTTTACAGCCACAAATTGCCCCAATTTTCACGAATTATGGCTGTTAATTCGTGAAAATGCGGGGTAAAATGCGTAAATCCTGATTATGTTTCCGTTAATAAAGTGCGTAATTGTGCCTCCAACAGTTTTTTATCAGGCAAATGAAGCTGATATTTGGAAACAAAAAGCTGATTGAGCATATTTCCCATTGCATATTCAATCATTACGTTTTCCTTTTCCGCTGCCAAAATAATTCCGACAGGTGGGCTATCATTTTCTTCGTTCATCTCTTTGATAAAATAATTGAGGTACATATTCATTTGCCCAATGTCTGCATGGTCAGCTTTTCCTCTTTTCAAATCAATCAGCACATAACATTTGAGTTTTATATGATAAAACACCAAATCTACGAAAAAGTGCGTATTGTCTAAAGTAATGCGATATTGTCTGCCTACAAAAGCAAAGCCCTTACCCAATTCAAGCAGAAAGGTTTGAAGGTGAGAAATGAGTTTCTTTTCCAGTTCGCTTTCTGTATAAAGGTAATTTTCAGGAATTTTGAGAAAATCCAAGATATAAGGCTCGCGTATCATATCTTCAGGCTTCTCAACGATTAAGCCTCCTTTAGCAAGGTTCATAACTCCTTCTTTGTCTTTGCTTAAAGCCAAACGATGGAACAAAGCGGTTTCTTTTTGCCTTTTTAATTCCCTTACACTCCACTTGTCAATTATACATTGTTTTTCATAAAAACTTCTTTCTAACTCATCTTCAATTTTCAACAATTCGTAATAAATAGACCAATTCAATTGGTGGGACAGTGTCCCACCAATTGGATATTTCAAATACAATTTGCGAATATAGACTAAATTGCTTCTGCCAAAGCCTTTTCCATGGTTTTTGCTTAAATCTTTAGAAAGTTGGTCAAAGATTTTTGTGCCATAAGCCGCTTTCTCTTGCCCTTTTTGTTCAAACTCTATGATATGCTTTCCTATTGACCAATACGTTTGCACCAATAAGCTGTTAATACTTGCTGCTGCTTGCGTCCTTGATTGTGTTAATAAATCGCCAATTTTAGCAATTAGTTCTTGGTAATCTTGTGCCATAATGTAATTTGATATTGTGTGGCTATTACCTGCTTGTATTTTATTTTGTAAGAAAAAAAAATCAAGGCAAGGTATTGTTTTTTTTGGCAAAAAAGCTTATATTTTGGCATAGCCCTCCGCATCTCTTACACTTATCGGATAAAAGCCCAATACCATTTCATTCATTGGGATTCCCTGCCTCGCCAATTCTTCTGTTATGGGGTTTTCGGTTTGATTTGCCAAAAGCCACACCTTTCCATCTTCTTTGATTTCAAAATGAATCAGAATTTCATTTATAAAACGGTACTTGTCGTACCAGCCCGTTTTGAGTAGTAGGTAATTATGATTGATTTTATCGGCAATTATTTTGCCTTTTAAGGAGGCATTTTCACGCCCTTTTGCCTCCTCTGCTAAGGCAGCAAGTATTAGTTTTTCGTATTTTTTAATTTTTCGTTTCAGATATACCAAGCATTAATCGTTTGTGTATCTGGTGGCGCACCTTTAAAAGGCGCGCCACCCTTACATGACATATTTAAAAGAAGCTCTACGCATCATTCGTGACCGCCCTGCCCCTTTATCTCAACAGCGTTAGATTGCCTTTGAGTTGCACCTTTTCGCCCGAAGGCTTGCTACCCGTAACAATATAATAATAAACCCCTGCTGGGCAAGCCTGTCCTGTAGCTTTAGTTCCATTCCATTGTCTTGTTGGGCTATCTGTTTCAAACACTTGTATGCCCCAACGGTCATATACAGCAGTTTGAATCCCTTGCAAATCAGCGTAATAGATGTCCCATTGCTCAAAAATCTCATCTCCATTCGGAGAAAAAACATTCGGAATAAAGGGCTGACCCCAATCTACGACTACTAACAATTTAGTCGTGTCGCCATTGCACCCATATTGGTCTGTAACGGACAAATACACATTGTAAGTGCCAGCCGCTTGATAGGAATGGACTGCATTGAAAGAGGTAGATTGCGCCCCATCACCAAATTCCCAACTGCCGATATTTCCGCCTGAAGATAGGTTAATGAAAGTTACATTTTCCGTAGGGTGGATAATCAATGGCGAATATCTGAAAGAAGCCGTAATAGGCTGACTTTCTGTAACCATTATCGGCGTACCTGTAACAAAAGTGCCACAGTCATTCGTAACCGCTATGTTATACGTACCCGGAAGGCTCACATTCAAAGGCGTTGTGTTATGGGTGTTTGGAATCGTATCTCCGTCTTTTATCCACACAAAATCCCCCGTAGTTTGAATGGCATTGAGCAGCACAGAATTTCCTCTACAAATATTGACCTCTCCGCCTGCATAAATCTCGCCATATGGCTGGGGTTTAGCATACAATTCTACCTGCGCTTGTGCGGTGCTTGTACAACCTGCCGCGCTAATGGCATTTAGCCCGTAGATTCCTGCCCAATTTGAGCTACTACTTGCCGTAATTGTGATGCTTTGTGTTTGCGAATAAGGTGCGCCATTGTGCGTCCAAGCATAGCCATTTCCGCCACTTCCTTGCAAAGTTACGGTTTCCCCTTCGCACAAACCTATAGAACCTGACGGACTGATAACAGCCACAGGGAGCGGATTCAGGGTAATATTGATGGCATCAGAACTTGTGCAACCGCCTGTGCTTGCCAACTGCAAAGACACTAATCCAGGGGCAACATAGTTGGTAGAAGTAATGACAAAAGGATTGCCTGTATAAACGGGAACGCCATTCATATACCATTGATAACTGGAAACGGTGCTATTTTGAGGCGCAGTGAGCGTAATAGATTGGTCTTCGCAGAAAGAAAGGTTTGTGTTAGAAGCAACAATATGCGTTTCCAAGGTATCATTTACTATCACATTTTGCGTAGCCATACCCGGACATTGCGTACCTAAATCCAAGACACTTACCATATACGTTCCTTCCATATTTACCACCAAAGAATCCGCAGTCATGCCGCCAAGTACGATTCCATCTAAGCTCCAAACATAGCTATAATTGGTATCTGAAGGCATTGCATAAAGCGTAAGGAATTGGTTTTGACAAATAGAATTGTCTTCTCCTGCTGTTAATTGAATCGAAACTGCAGGCGGATTGTTGAAATTATAGACTTCCGAAAAAGCCGTATCTTGACAGCCTTCTGGATTCGTAGCGATAACATAATACTGCCCTGAACCAATTATATACGCAAAACTGCCCGATTGCGAAAGATTGTTAAGGGGAGTAGGCACTACGGCTCCCCAAGTATAATTGCCATTTCCTGCACCTGTGGCATTGAGTACGATAGAATCCAACCCTGTACAGAAAGTAGCGGGCGTAAGGATGGTTTGAATCCCCGCAGTTGGCGTAGGATTGACCGTAAATGGATTCGTAACTGTATGACAACCATTTGCATCATAGACTTCTACGCTATAAATGGTAGTGCCTGTTGCGCCGGGTGGCAAAGTCGCAGGGCTGTAATTTTGTCCCGGAAAAGGAATCGTAATCGTACTTGTGCCATTTGCCACAGCCGACCATTGATAGGAATAATTGGGCGTACCTCCCGTTGCAGTTACCATTAAATCCGTCAAAGGGTCTGCACAAACGTAGTTTACGGCTGCATTTGAGGCAAACAAAGTGGCACTCGGCGTAGGATTAATAATGACAGGCACAGCAGCAAGGGCGGTACTACAACCCGTTGTAGGATTCGTAACCGTAACAGCATAGTTGCCCGATTGTGTTACATAATACAATGGACTGCCCGGTGCAGGATTGTTAGGAGTCCAATTGTAGGTATAGCTATTGCCAATATTCGCATCTAACACAACACTTGTATCGCCCATACAATAAGTCGTAGGACCAATGGGCGTAATGTTAGAAATGGGCGGATTCGGGTTTACTAAAACCGTTGTATTAGCCGTATCTTTGCAGAAAAACGCATTCGTAACCACCAACCAATACATGCCACCTGTGTTTACATTTATGGAAGAAGTCGTAAGACTATTTGACCATTGATAGCTTACGCCCGCAACAGGTAAGCCATTTAAGGTTACATTTCCGCCTTGACAAAAAGCAGTAGGACCCGCAGCCGCAATCGAGGCAATAGGCTTAGGATTGACGGTAACAGGTATTGTTATAGGCGGAACAGGGCAGGCATTTGGCGAAGAAGCCGAGAAGGTAAACGTCCCATTTTCTGTAACGCCTGACTGATTTAACAAACCTACATTGATTTGTGTGCCTGTAATTCCTGCCGCAACAGGTGTAGCAACCAAAGCACCCGGATTTGCTGCTGCAAAAGACCAAGTGAAGGTCAAGCCCGAAAAGTTGGTAGAAGAAGGAATAATTTGCGCTTGCTGTCCCGAACAAAGTGGATTGTTAGAAACCATCAAAGCTGCAATTTGTGGAACGGGTTGTATGCCAATGGAAATGGGAGCTTGCGGATATTCACAGCCATTTTTTAAGGCAGTAATCATCACATTTACTTGCTGCGGCTGGTTCGTTGTATTGGTTAAAGTCAGGTTTATGGGAGCAGAAACCCCATTTTGCGCTGCCGTTCCCGATACAAAAAAGGTATTATCCCTTGTCCAATTATAGGTTACGCCTCCTTGATTGCTATTCAAAGCAATAGAAGTCGTACCGCCCGAACAGATAGGATTTGGCACAGCCATAGCCGTAATAATCGGTGCAGCAAGAATGGTAGCAGAAACGGTATCCCTTGATTTACAACCGATTGCAGAAGTAACCGTTAAATAATAAGAAGCCGAAGTCGTTACATTCATCAAGGTTACATTTTGGAAAGGCGAAGGATTTGGGTTAAGATTTGGTCCTAACCATTCGTAAGTAACCGCACAATTCGGGGGATTTGTGTTGGTACAAGGCGGCGTTGCAGGAGTCCCTGCGCCCCCCAAACCACTTATATTTCCCAATAAAAATAACGTATCTCCTGAACAAAGTGAAACATCTGTTCCTGCATCAGCTTTCCAATTATCCACCCTATCAAAGACCACAGTCAGGCTGGAGTTTCCTCCCCCTGCACCCTGCCTGATTTCCACTGTAGAATATTGAGAAAGCGTATCTGCCCAAAAGGTAAAAGGTGCGGCAGGGACATTTTGAAAAGCTCCGCCATTCACGCTCACCTGTGCCGAACCATCAAAACCCGTAATTGTCGCTTGATATTGTCCGCAAGGAAAGCCCCTGCGTTTATGCACAACTGTATGATTATCATTGTTTACCGTACAACCCTGCCAAGCCGTATTCGTAGCTCCAGCCACTGCTGCACTTGGCGAAGCCGCAAGTCCCCAAGCATTTGAAGAAGTTATATTTAAGCCCGAACT
>JAYUZN010000516.1:0-2268 GCA_043751755.1 Bacteroidota bacterium
ATCGCTTTTTCATTTTCTGGGGCAGAAATAAGGCTTCTTTTTGCCCCGACCTGCCCTGCAAATCCCGTCATACCTGTATGCTCAGGCACAAGCCCCCGCAAAGCACTCAATTCCAAATGACAATGCGCATTGACAAAGCCCGGACACAAAATACCTTCGCAGAAAATCGGCTTGTCGTCTGCTTCTAAGGGACGCAAAGCCATTAAGATGCCGTTTTTTGCGACTTCTAAGACATGGTTTTCTACGAAACCTGTGTACGTATATATATGGGGGGCGGTGTATAGCATTTTTTTCTCGCAGATTTGCGCAGATTGAACCGCAGATTTTCGCAAATTTATCTGTTCAACCCTGCGTGAAATCTTAATAAGCAATTTTAATATTGTGATAACTTTCGGCAGGCTGATAATCTTTGCGAAGGGGGTAGCCTTCCCAATCTTCGGGCATGAGAATCCGCCGCAAGTCGGGGTGTCCTTCAAACTCGATTCCGAGCAAATCATACGCCTCCCTTTCGTGCCATTCTGCGGTTTTCCAAATATGCGAAACAGAGGGTATTTTGGGCAGTTCGGGCAGCGCAGGACGAGGCAAAACGCATTTTACCGTCAAAAAATATTGGTAAGGAATAGATGTGAGATGATATACGACTTCCATTTGTGCCGCTTTTTCGCCAAAGTCTATCGCAGAAAGGCAATTTAGATAGTCAAAATAGAGTCTTTCGTCTTTTTGTAGGAAATAAAGTACCTCTATTAGTTTCTCTTTGACTACAATAATATACACTTGTTGAGCCTCTGTATAATATTGAATACAGTTGTCTGTGGGAAAGTGTTTTTGTAAAATATCGAAAACGGTTTGCATTTCTTTCATATTGAATGGTAATTAACCTCTCTTTATCCCATGTAATGAATAGAAGAGATGATTATGTAATAAATAAGCCCTAAAAGTATTTATTTTTTAAATATGTGTAAAGTACTATTTTTCGCTATATATTTTCCTTTTAATTTGTTGAAAATGAGGATTTTAATTGGCTTTTTTGTTTTTTTAATTTTTAGCAATTTTCTCAAAGCCTACCTTAATTCTCCCAATATGGGTAGTTTTTATGTGTAATATTTTATCGTATTTTCCATAAAAACAACTATTTTTTTATATAAATAGGTAGTTTTTGAAATATATTAACATGTAAGATATAGCATGGATATAAACATTTTACAGGCATAATTATTCTTTTGGTGCATATTTTGTAAATATACAGTATAAGCGCAACTTTCACGCTTATGTTTCAAAATCGCATCAAATTTAACGGAAAACGCACAATGAAAAAAATTAATCTAACCTTCAGCCTTTTGATTGCAGCTTTTTTTGCTGCTACGAACATGTTTGGACAGAATATTATGTTCTTTGAATTTAACAAAACTTATTCGGAGATTGTTACAGAATTGCAGGCACTCAATGTAGAAGAAATTGAGTTTGAGACGGCTGCGCGCCCTTTGACAGCGCATTATGATGGCTTTATTGCCGAATATTATTTCAACCACAATCGCCGCTTGTATAAGATAGAGGTAACGAAAACCTATTCGGAAAACAAGGTGATGCGGGAAGCGGTCAGAGGGGCAGTTGATTATTTTGAGGTGATTTGCGAAGGCGTGCAACGTGCCCAAAACCCCAAAAACAAAACACAAATCGTAAAAGCGACTAAAAAAGAGCGGAAGTTTGAAATGGAAATCACGACTTTTGCCAAAAATGACATGGAGGTAACAATTATGAGTGTTGATGACAAACACGCGCCAAGTCAGGCGTATATAGAGGCACATGCGGCAAGATAGGCACGCAGATGTCGTTATATTTCACGCAGATTTTCACAGATTTCACGCAGATTTTCGCAGATTTTTCTTTTTAATCTGCGAAAATCTGCGTCCTTAATTTGCGCAAATCTGCGTGAAACTAATCATTCACATTCAACTTCGTATCTTGCCAGCCACCATTCGGCTGACTGTCATAGTCTATCGTTTGTTGATTTCTTGTCCGGCCATTTCCCATCAGCATATCGCGCCATCTGGGGTTTTTGGGTTCGCCATATTTATCGGAGTGAAGCAAAGCATACTCATTTGTGGCTAAATCGGGGTCATAAAAGATAAAAGCGATATTGCTTTGCGCATCAAGACGGTCGTAACGCCACACTTCATACGGTAATAACGTAGATTCCGAAGGATAACGCTCAATATTTTGCGGCTTGCCATATCGCATCGTTACGCGCCCTCTATCCGTTTCCCAGCC
>JAYUZN010000517.1:0-1672 GCA_043751755.1 Bacteroidota bacterium
TCATATACAAGGTTTTATCAGCTTCTGGCGTAAGATAATTTAACAACAAAGACGTATCTGGCGCGCCTTCTTTGGTAAAAAGAGTATTTACAACACTCACAATGCCTTGTATATCTTGTTGTTGCTGATAATAATTCAAGATTTCGAGGGCAATATCCTTATTTCCAGCACAATACGCCTCTGCTGTAATTGCCCAAGTCTCCATATCGCCCACGATTTTTGCCGCCTTCATCACCAATCTCGGAATCTCTGGCAAAAAAACAGAAAAATATTTCAAGCGATTTAACAAATGATTCGCAGCTCCTTTTGATTGAATACAATACAGCCAAAAAGCCTCCCAAGCCCGAAAATTATATTCCTGCGCCTCCAATTTGTCATTTCTAAGGTAAAAATCTGCTCTATCCAACAGCAAATTGCTACAAGCTATCGCCGTCCCATCTTGAATAATCATTTTTTCTACCACAGGAAAGGCTTCTTGCAAATGTTCCGAAAAAATATCCTGCAATTCTGCCTGATAATCCTCAAATATCTCGTCATATCCGCTATTATAAATCGGCTCTTCGGCAAACATCAAGCCCTCATAAACGCCTATTTCAAAAATGAGAAAATCTATCAAATTCCCTTTTCCCAAAATTTCCAAACCTTGCTTTGAATAAGGGCTAAATTTTTTCTCCAATTTCTCCCTTGCCCAATCTGTGCCATCATCTTCGTCATCATAATTGTCATATTCTTGATACATTTTGTCCACATCTAAGGGGATTTTACTAAATGCCTTTGCCACTTTTTGGCTAATTTCTCCTATGCTTTTCGTGTTCACAGGAGCCGTTTCTACCTTTATAAACGCCTCAAATTGCGCCATAAACGTAGGGTTTTGCGTAAACAACTGCCGCAAAAACGCTTGTTGCGTTTGAAGTTCTGCCTTCCAAAAAGTTTGTTCCAAAAAAGCATCTACGCTTTTATGCGCATAAATAGCCTTTGTTTCCGCCACAATTATGGGAATCGAGTTCGTATCTTCCGTTTCATAATTGCCCTTCACAATCGCAAGTCCCACAGCTACAATGTGTTTGCAAATTCCGCCCCAATCAAAAGGGCAGGTACAAGTAGCGATAGGTTCCACGCCCTCATCTTGATATTCGATTCGATAGGGGCGTTCCCCATATACTTTTGCTGTATAGTGATTTCCTACTTTTACAATATCAATCGCCTGATTATCAGAGATTTGCTCGCCTCTCTCCATCGACATTTGTGAGGCATTATCTGTGAGCCATTTATGGGTAATTGCCATGATTTTGTTTTTGGGACAAATATACGGAAAATTTCCTGCTGTAAAGAAATCGGAGCTGACAAAACGCAAATATCTCTTGTTTTACCACAAATATCTCTTGTTTTACCGCAAAGTTCGCAGAGGAACCGCAAAGAACGCAAAGAAATAACTCAAAATGACCCACTTTGCGTCCTTTGCGTGGGCTTTCTTTGCGAACTTTTCGGTTTTTAGGCTCAAAAGCCGAAAAAGTTAGCTCTTTTTTCTTTACAGCAGGAATAATTTTTTATCCTAAAAATGAATTTTCGTATTGCTAAGGATTGAAAAATAAATAACTTGATGATTTAGTTATAACACTCATTTTGAGCATTTCTTAGCTCGGTAGGCTCACTACGAGTAGTGCCGTAGGCA
>JAYUZN010000518.1:0-2069 GCA_043751755.1 Bacteroidota bacterium
TTGTTATTTCGCCCGCAAGACAATTGGAAGCGCATAAACTACTCTGCGAGCCGTTTGTGTATGCCCGATGTGCCTGAATCTATCTTTATAGACGGTTTGAAGGAATTGGTCAAATTGGACGAAAAATGGATTCCGCCGGCGGATAAAGGGGCTTTATATATCCGACCACACTTGTTTGCCACAGACGAATATATTGGCGTGCGCGCTTCTGCTTCTTATATGTTTGTTATTTTTACCTGTCCTGTGGGCAAATATTACAGTGAGCCTGTAAAATTGTTGGCAACGAAAGAATATACGCGTGCTGCGATTGGTGGAATGGGCAGTGCGAAAGCCGCAGGAAATTATGCAGCTTCCCTTTTGCCCGACAAATTGGCGAGAAAACAAGGCTATGACAATGTCCTTTGGCTTGACGCGCGCCTTCACCAATATATTGAAGAGTGTGGAACTATGAATGTCTTTTTTGTCATAGAAAATACGGTCATTACGCCTCAACTCACAGGTACGATTCTGGCGGGAATTACCCGAGATAGCCTCCTTCGGCTCTTAGTAGATAATGGTTATAATGTAGAAAAGCGGCGAATCTCGATTTATGAGTTGGACGAAGCCTATAATCAAGGCGTTTTTCAAGAGGCTTTTGGGGCAGGGACGGCAGCTACGATTGCACATATTTCTAGAATAGGGTTTGGCGGGCGCGATATGGAGCTTCCTACAGAGCATCCTGTTTCAGATTGGTTATACACAACGCTTAGAGGGATTCAAAATGGGATTCTGCCTGACCCGTATGGTTGGGTGGTAAGGATATAATCTAAGAGTGGCTCACTTTTTATAATCTAAGAGTGGCTCACTTTTTAAAAGTGAGCCACTCTCTCATATAACTGTCGCCATTGTCAGTGTCGCCAACAACGACTCACCCATTCCCTTGCCTGCCTATCTGCTTCAAACAAATCCGCCAAATCCGGCGTATTTGCCGAAGAAAGAGCTTGCATAGCTTTCTCATTCAACTCCGCAATCTCCGTAAAAGCGATTTTCTCTTGCCTAAATAATAAATTTGTAACCTCATTTGCTGCATTTAACACACAAGGAGCTGTGCCGCCAATGTGCATGGCTTGGTATGCCAAATCCAAATTTTTGAATACTTTTTTATCTATATCTTCAAAAGTAAGCTGGGGATATTGCAAGAAATTGAAACGCGGAAAATCGCTATGAATCCGTTGCGGATAAGCCAAAGCATATTGAATGGGTAATTTCATGTCAGGCAAGCCCATTTGCGCCTTCATGCTGCCATCTTCAAACTGCACAATCGAATGAATGATAGATTGCGGGTGAACAATGACTGCTATTTGCTCATTTTTCAAGGCAAACAGCCATTTTGCCTCAATTACTTCCAAACCTTTATTCATCATACTGGCAGAATCTATCGTAATTTTTGCTCCCATTTCCCAATTAGGGTGTTTGAGGGCTTGCGCAGGCGTAACTTTTTGCAACTGTTCCCAAGAAAATCCCCGAAAAGGACCACCCGAAGCCGTAAGATAAATTTTCTCCAACGGGTTTTGCTGTTCTCCTACAAGGCATTGAAAAAGGGCAGAATGTTCGCTGTCCACAGGCAAAATAGCTACCTTATGTTTCGCAGCCAAAGCTATCACAATTTCCCCTGCCGCCACCAAAGTTTCCTTATTTGCTAAGGCAATATGTTTGCCCGCAGCAATGGCATTTATCGTAGGTTGCAAGCCCGAAAAGCCTACAAGTGCGGTCAAAACCATGTCAATTTCTTCCATAGTTACGATTTGCGCCATAGCATTTGCCCCTGCATAGACCTTTATAGGAAAGTCTGAAAGGGCATCTTTGAGCAGAGAATAATGTTTTTCTTCCACAATTACGACAGCATTTGGCAAAAAAGTACGGGCTTGTTTAGCCAATAATTCCCAATTGCTATGCGCAGTGAGGACAGAAACGAGAAATTTGTCGCTATGAGCAGCGATAACGGCTAAGGCTTGTGTGCCAATAGAACCCGTAGAGCCGAGAATGGCAATATTGCGCATATTTCAGATATTTTGCTTATTTTTGCAAAA
>JAYUZN010000519.1:0-7784 GCA_043751755.1 Bacteroidota bacterium
GGATAACGAGAAAAAAGCGGCATTTTTCCTGCATCTAAGTCCTTTTGAATTTTGTCGCAAGGAACATGCTTTTCAAAAGTAATGTATGTGCTTGCAGGAACTTTTATGCTGCCAAATTCGGCAGGAGTTATTTTTATTTTGGGCATGTAGCCTATTTTCAATCGCCTGTTTTCCCTAATTTTATAGGTCTTTGGAATAAAAATAGAATCTTTCTGCCACTCATCACAGATACCTTTAGGCGTGAGGTCTTTGTAGGTATAAAAATAGTAAGCCGCCTTGACTAAGACCAATTCTTGATAGGATTCATACGAGTCTTGAGGTAGGTCTTGCGGCTCATCTTTCCTTCGTTTTTGGATTTTGGGAAGATATATAATAGGCATTTCTAACAAAGCCATCATCCTACAATTATCTTCAGGACACTGTGCAAGGCAATTTTTATCGCATTTTCCCTTTGTCCAAGTAGTAGTAGCTTTTGCGACAACTTCTTCAAGTTCCAGATATTTTTCGTCAAAATGAGCATCATTTCGCCTAAAATCTTCCGCAGATTTTGCAGAAGATAGGTAGTTTTTGTAAACGGCAGAATCAAATTCCCATACTACCCAAACCTTTGCAGGCTTTATTTCTATCCTTGCTCCGTCTATCCAACAATTACGTGTAGGCAGCGTAACCGTTTCTACGCAGCCATATTCTGGACGAAAACCGAAAGCAGAACCATTGTAACAAGAAGCCTCAAGGTATTTTATGCCCGATTCTTCTTGAGGGGTAGCATTTACAGCAACTAAGCAAGGTCTGTCTATGTTCTGCGCATAGATAGCTGAAAAACAGAGAGTTACAACTAAAATAATGAGATTTTTCATAATTTTCGCTCATTTTTGCCAGAAAAAATCGCTTTTTTTGCCTTTTTCCACAAATCCGCAAGCGGATTCAAAGCATCTAAGCCTATTGTTCCTTCCATTTTTAGATTGGGCAAAAAGGGAATGATAGACGGGATAAGTTGCCATTCTACTTTGACAGCAAGCTCCGAAAACAAAGACTCACTTTGCGGGAGGACTTTGACAAGCTCGGCTTTGTGTGCTGCCAAAACACTTTTGACAAGCTCGACCAACTCTTTTTGTTGCTTTTTGTTATAATTCTCGTCTATTTCTTCATACATCACTTCTACGACTTGCGCCTCTTCGTGCGACATACGCCCAAAAGCATTTTCTAACAATGCCTTTTGTGCAGGTAAAATCGCTGCCATTTTTTCGTAGATTTGGCGATTTTGGGCTAATAATTCGCTTGTATCTGCCTTAATAGCATCTATTTTTTGTTCAATTTTTTTCAAGGCAGACTCAAGATTAAATTGATAATCAGCAGAAAGCTTCTCTGCAAAATATAAAATTGAATCCCCAATCCTAGCAATGCGAAGCTCATAAGCGTCATAAGTTATCCGCCTTGCCTTGTATTCTGTTTCTACTTGCGTAAAACTTCCTTTCAAGAGGTAAATTTCATTTTCTTGCGGAAAAGTTCGGAACAAAATCTCAAAAATTTCCGTAAAACGCTGTTTTGCAATGAGTTGTTTGATAATTGTCATATAATTAGATGAATGGGTTATGAGTATTGTAACAGATGTTAATCTTTCGCAAAGCTTGCATCTTTCTGTTTTGAAAATTCCAGTAAGGAATTCCTAATCTTATTGAGTTCTATATCATATTCATCAGGTCTTCTGCGCCCGCCATGCCATTCGTCTTGATTATGCCGAAAACGCCCTTTCTGCAAATATAACGCATCATTATTAGGATATTGTTCAAACAGTAAAGCAAAGGCTTCTGTAAAACGATTACTTGCGATCAACTCTCGTAAATCCACCTGTTTACCCACTTCATGTCCCCCATCAAATAAAAAATTATGCATTGAAAAATAAATAGGGGTATCTTTTTCTCCGTACAAAAAATGAGTGTTTTTTTGTCTTTTCAGATATTGTTTTTTGATGGTATCCATCGGTACAAAGACCTTAGTTTCTTTGGTTTTATCTACCGAAATCTCTACTTCTGCATTGCCGCCCAAGGTTTGCAGCATGTTACAGATTTCTTTTTGCAACAAAAACACATCATTTTTGCCATTATTTTTGCCCTCACTTTTGGTATAAACAGCCAAAGTTCGGCTGGCTTCATCGCAAGTTACCACGCAAGGAATCCCCGTATCTTTTTGGGCAAAACAAATCCCATTTCGCCAATAAAATTTTTTGGCATAAGGTCCATATTCACACAAAAAGTTGATTATCAGGTTTTCGGGGAGAAATTCGCTAAACCGAAATTCAAAAACCAAATCTAAACTATTCAAAATAATGTCGTAGAAAACTTGGGTATCCTCCGCCAATTCTTCTTGCAAATATTGAGGCGCAATGTAATAGCCTTCTTCTTTTTCCTCGAAAATAAGTTTGAAATTTTTGAGCAAAGCCACAAAATTACTACGTTCTGTATCTGTGTATTCACTTTCAGGAAAAATCTGCTGCAAATACGCTGCATCTATTTTGCCTTTGCGCTGCTTAATCGTCTCTGCATCTTCGAGCAAGCGATATACCTGATTGATAAGCCAATTCGGGTCAATATAGACTATATTTTTCAGTTGCGAATCATCTGGAAAATACACAATTTCGCCTATGTCATCTAAATATTTGGCTACAGAAAGTTCGCCTCCTGTCTCAATTTGCCAATTTTTGCCTTTGCACAAGGGAATAAAGCCCGTCTCAAAATCCAAAAAAGGAGTCGTTTTTCGCTTTTTTGCCACAGCTTTGCTCACCTTATCCCAAGTTTCTGCTATTTCATTCCCAAAACTATGCTGCTTATCTTGCCATTTTTCATTCAAAATTAAGGCTATTTCTTCTTGCAATACAGAAAGATTATAAGAACTTTTGGCATCAAAATGCAGGCTTTTAGGGTGTTTTTCAGCTTCTTCACATTCGCGATATGCTCGATTATAGTGAAAATGTGTGCGCACCATCAAAGGCTTTGCCGCTTTTGCCCTAAGTTTAATATTTTCCAGCCAATACGCACAAAGGCGGGGTTTATCGTATTTGATGCTCTCTTTTTCTGCTTTTGCTCTATGTTCTAAGAGGATTTTCTCATTTGTCCAAGCCAAAATATACACCGCTTTTTCGCCCAAAAAGAACTGATGTGTAGCATAAAAAATCTCCTGCCCCCCAAAATCCCATACTTTTATTTGCGGGTTTTTCATTTCTGCCAGCAAATCTGGTAAATGCTTCTTTTCCAATGTACCCAAGGAAATGGCATGTGTATAGCCTTCATTTTCATTAAATTTCAGTCCTTTCAACACCTTATACATCGAAGTCTTGCCCGCCCTGCCATTGCCTACAATGATGAGCTTGATTTGCTCGTTAATAATCGTGCCTTTTCCTGCCTCTCGCAAATAATCCTTCATCTCTTTGGCGCAATTTTCCTGTTTATTCCAAATAGATTCGTCTAAAATGAGCTTGTTTCCCTTTAAAAACAAAAAAGCTAATGCCTCAAAATCACGCCCTAATTCAAGTTGTATAAGCTCATTTTTACTCGCATCTAACAATACAAGTTCGGGGCAGTTTTGGGGCAGAACCAGCTCTGTGAGCAGATTGTTCTGCACATAAAGCTGTGTAAGCGCGGGAAAAGTGGCTTGCGAAATATCCAAAATCGTGAGTTTGCAATCGTTCAAATAGATTCTTTTCAGCGAAGGAAAATCGCCCGTAAAAGTTATTTTTTGCAGGCTTGTGTTGTGAGAAAGATTGAGATGTGCTAAGTGTTTTTCTGCCTCGCCGAAATGCAATTCTGTTGCTTGGATTTCTCTGCCAATGAAACCTGTGAGTTGTGCGCCCGTTTGTGTATATTGGCTTTTGCTAGAACGAGCCTCATTTTTAGGCTCGTTCCCGATGATTTTTTGCAAAAAAGAGAGCTTTTTCGCCTGATTTGTTACAACTTTGTAACGAATCAGTTCTTGTATATCTTCGCCTATATTATCGGCAGCAATTTGAGTGAGAATGGACATGGTTTAAATAGATATTGAAAAAAGCCGCTTCGAGGGGCTAAAGCCCACTCGAAGGGCTATAAAGCTAAATCTGTTTGAGTTTGCAACCTTTCGAAGCGGTTGCACTTACTCCCCAGCATATCCCCTTTTTGACGAGCTACTAAGGCAATAGGGTTGTAAAAACTATTTGTCCGACCTTGCAGCCGACCCAGGAAATCTTACTTGGATTCAAATCTGTACGCTTTTTACTTCCTTAGAAATAAAAACTCTGACATTGTGAATACTCAGGAAAACAAACACAACCGAAAACCGATATTATTGTTTCGATTATTCATATTGTTCCTATTGCGATTGGACACGCGACAATTGTTATCATTGTTGTTCCAACTACCACCCCGCAACACCCTGTTCTCGTAAGATTTCCTTATTCGCGCCAAAGTTCGGAAAAAATTCGGTTTCGCAAGCGAAAACTGTAAGAAAATTTTGCATGGGCTATCCAACTTTGAAAACGGACTATCAAATCTCCCCAATTTAAGCTGCCCGTATGATAGCTTTTTAGATGTCGCCTAAATCGCTTTGCAGCACGTCTCGCATTTTCTTTTTTTAGCAAATTAAAATGCGGAAAAACGCGGTGCCCCAAAAAGGGGATTCCTTCCGAAGTAGGATAAATATGGCACTTTGAGGGGTGCATAGTCAAGCGCAAAGTAGCCAAATAAGCCTTTATTGCTTTTTTGATTTGGACTAAAGTCTCTTTGTCTTTAGCAAAAATGGCAAAATCATCTACATAGCGCACATAGCCCTTGACATGCAATTGTTCTTTGACAAAATGGTCGAAGCCATTTAGGTAATAATTGCCCCATAATTGACTGGTCAAATTGCCAATTGGAAGCCCTCTTCTTCGCTCAAAAGGCGTAAATAAGTCATCATTTTGGAAATAATCATATATAGGTTCTTGCGCATTGCTGTGGTCTATGATGCTCTCTATCAAGGCTATAGTGTTGGGGCAGCCGATTTTTTTTAGCAGAGATTGTTTCAATATCTCATGGTCAATAGAAGCAAAATATTTTTTGATGTCGCACTTCAACACATACCTGTATTTTTGGGCAAAATGCTGATAACGCAGAATGGCAGCATGTGTTCCCTTGCCTTTACGATTGGCAAAAGTGTCATCTATCATGCTATTTTCTAAAATCGGGGCAATTATATGACAAAGGGCGTGATGCACAACTCGGTCTCGATAAGGGGCTGCACTTATCATGCGCGGTTTCGGGTCGTAGATATGGAATGAAAAATACCCTTGCGGCTTGTAAAGGTCCGCCTCAAGTTCTTCTTGTAGCAGAATAAGCTCCTTTTCTACTTGTAGGTTAAAACGGGCTACAGCCTGCTCAAACCGCTTGCCTTTTTGCGCTTTGCGAGCAGCAAGCAATAAGTTTGGGAAATCGGTAATATGTGGGAATAAGTATTTGTATGTTTTCATGTTAATTTACCCTGTTCAATATGCATATAACAGAAAAGCCCCGTTTGTAGGGACACAAACGGGGGCAAAAAATCCGTATTTATGCCGACATTTAGCAGCCCTTTGCCATGGCAAAGGGCTACTATCCCGAAATCCCTTTCAGCCATGCCCCAACTTGTCTGCCTATGTCGTCCATTTTCTTGCTTATCACCTCATATCTTTGCAGGTCTATACATTGCAAATCTTTGGAGAGGCGTACCAAATAGCGCAGCTTTTCGAGTTGCAAATTGCTACTTTTTAACAAAGGCTTTTTTCGCTCCTTATCGCTATAATATGCCTCTATCAAGCCTTCCAAAAAGTCTAACAGCTGCGATTGTATCCTATCTGCCAGCAAAAATTTTTGCGTTTTGGGATACTTCGCCAATTGCGGCACAATATACAACAATAAATCATACGTGTGCGTAATTACATTTTCTTGTGATGCCATACATTATATTACGAAAAATGAAATATATTTTTCTCAAAAAATTTTCGGCTTACGCCGAATTCCCCTTATAAGAAGAGCTAAAGAGTAAGAGGGTAAAAGGTACAGAGGGTTAAAAATCCTCAGGAAAACAAACACAACCGAAAACCGAAATCACCGTAACGACCATACATAAAGAACCAAGCGCGATAGGACACGCGACAAAAGTCACCAAAGTCGTCCCAACTACCACCCCGCAACACCCTGACTTTTCATTCATTTTTCGTAATATCAGAATTTTGGTTAGTCCAAATTTCGCCATTATTAGGTGCGCCATTATAGTTTTCGTGCCAATGGTCTGCACACCATTCCCATACATTGCCGCTCATGTCGTATATACCTAATTCATTTGGCATTTTCATGCCTACGGGAAAGGTACTTTCATGACTGTTTTCACGATACCAAGCGACCTCCTCTATCAAGTCGCTCCCTGCAAAACGGCAGCGATTTTGCCAATATATTCCGCCTCTTGCGGCATATTCCCATTGTACCTCGCTCGGCAAGGCGAATTTTCCTGTAATGCCCTTCTTTGCTAATTCTGGAGCAAGCAAGGCATTGAGTTTTGTCAAAAAACAGGGAACGTCTGATGTATTTGTACAAATATCATCCCAAGAAACTCGCTCGACAGGATGCGTTTCTCCTTGAAAACGGCTCGGATTATTGTGCATCACCGCCTGCCACAGAGCCTGTGTAACGGGAAATTCTCCTATCCAAAAAGGAGAGGATATAGTTACAGAATCAATCCGTTTTTCACTATCATATTCATTGCTTCCCATCTGAAAAGAGCCTGCTTCTACGTATATCATGTTGAAGGGGGCATTTTCGAGGGAGCTAAATGTGCTGTTTTTGTTTGAAGTAGTCATTTTGTGTTTGTTTTGTATGCAAGGTTCGGTGGGTTTGCGCTACAGCCCTGAAGCACAGGCAAAACCCGCCGAACCTATCGAGCCGAAATCTGCGCGCCCTCAAAGCAACAACCTCGTCTCCAAAATATCCCTAAACTTTCGCAAAATGGCAATTATTTTCAATAAATCCTCCTTATCTGTGCAATCAAAAGCATTTGATACACAGTAGCTTTTGCCTTCCATAACTACAAAAGTCCATTGTTTTCCAATGACTTCGCAGCCATATAAAGGTTTTTCATGATTATTTTTGGTTTGCCCTATCAAAAATGCCTCTAACAACTGCGCCATGGGTTCCCCGCCCCCCTTACCCCCCATTTTTGGGGGGTAAGGGGGGCGGAGTTGAGGCTTGTATTCCTGAAAGTGAAAATAACAATCCTTCATAATATTTTTGAAGCCTTTTGCTACCACAAAATCTGCTCTAACCGTCAATTTTGTCTGCTCTACAGTAGCAGTTAATAACTTTTCAAAAAAGCCTACATAGCCCCGATTTTCCGAATTCATCAATCCACTCAAACGTAACACATTGCTAATGAAGTATATTTTCAAATCTTCTTCGCTCCAAAAAGGAACATTTTCAAGCCCTTCTTGATATGTAGCTTCAAAAATTTGAGCCTCTAAGGCGTTAAAATCTACAATAGGCGTAGTAAACCATTCTTTCATGAGAGGCGTTTGAATCCCTACGATTTTATTCAACTGAAAATGAAGCATCAACTCTGCTTCTTTCCATTCTTTGGTTGCCATAATTGGTAAATGTTAGTTTTAAACCGCAAATATACGAAAATATTAATAGTTATGCGGTTTTTCATTTAGGAATGGAAATAAAATAAGTTGATAATTTACCACTAAGGCACAAAGAAAACAAAGGAAAGCAAATATAGCTTAGATATCTTCTTTTACTTGTTATCTT
>JAYUZN010000520.1:0-2523 GCA_043751755.1 Bacteroidota bacterium
ATTGTGCCTACGCCCGCAGGTACTACAGTTACCTTCCCTGGTGGGTCTTCTGCGCCGATTTCTTTTGCGGTAAATGTAATAGATGATATTTTGTTTGAGCCTTCAGAAACCATGACTTTGGACTTGTCTAATCCGACAAATGGCGCAACGATTGGCACGTCAAATCTGACAGTTACGATTACAGACAATGACCCGAATGCGATTGCAGAAGGGATTGACGTAAAAGCGGTAAAAGTGTTCCCAAATCCGGGTAATGCCACTTTTATGGTAAAAACAGACGAGCAGGTTTCGGCTATCGAAGTAATCAATGCTATGGGTCAAGTTGCTTTGACTTCTACGGTTGCAAACGCACCTATTTCGGCTGCAAATTTGGCAAGTGGCGTTTATACAATTCGCGTTACCACAACAAAAGGCTTGTGGCTGACGAAGTGGGTAAAACAATAATGCGATAAGATAGGCTATTTTGTAGCATTGCATTAAGTAAGAGGGTCTCAAACTTATAAAAAGTTTGAGACCCTCTGTCCTTTAAAAAACATTATTTTTTATTTATGGGTAAGAATGTACCTCTCCCAATAAAATAGGACTTACACATTTGCCCCGAATGTTCACGAGTTAGGGCTGTTAATTCGTGAACATTCGTGGCTATAAAAAAAATAAAAAACAACCTTTTATTTGCACATATCTCCCAAAACAACTAATATTACCGCAAAATTAACACAACACTATGTACACACTCACATTCAAGCTCAAACAACATACCCCCCTCATTCATTTTCAGCACGAACAGGCAGGGGCGACCCTTAGGGCTACGGAGGTCAAGCCGAAATTGGATAGGTTTATTATTGAGAAAATGGGAGGAAAGGCAAATGTTCCGCCAGAGTGGTTTATTCCCAACAAAGAGGCTTTGGATTACAAGCTATCTTTTGTGGCAGAAGGCGCGCCAGAATCCTATCTTATTGCAAGTTTGCTTCCCAAGCAAAAAAAGACCGAACTAGACAATTCAAACATAGCATATTTGAGTCCCGCACCGTATTTCGCCAATAATGAACTGATAAAAAAAGGGCTATTCGCAGATACAGAACTCAAAAAAGGGCTTATTCACAAGACAATTACCGTCAAAATGCTTTGTTTTCATACAACTTTATTTGAAAAATTGGAGGCTTATCTGAGCGAAATGCTTGTGTATGAAAACTTTGGCACACGTCAGAGCAAGGGATTTGGCAGCTTTACGGCTGAAGATATGACACGCGCCGAATTTGAAAAAACCTTGAATCAGCATCATATTTATAAAAATAATATTTATTCTCACAAAATAACAGGCAATCTTCAAAGCATTTTTAAAGAAATTGATGATAGGTACAAGATATTGAAAGGCGGTGACAGCAAAGGAAATGACTCACAAATGATGCTTTATTTTCGCAAAAATGGCATAGATTGGGAAAAAAAGCGCATCAATCAACGGCTTATCAACGGAAGAGGAAACCTGAAAAGCGATGATTATAGCCAAGATGAGCAACATAAATATATTCGGGCTTTTTTGGGCTTGGCAGAACTGTACGAATATCCGCAGCTTGGAATCAGGATAAAAATAGAACACAGCGGAAAACAAATAGAACGCTATCGTTCGCCCATCAATATCAAAGTCTTTGAAGAAAATGGAAGATATACGATTTACTTGTTTGCGAATCCCGTTTCGGAGGAAATATATGACCAAACTTTCAAGTTTTCGGTCAATGCCAATGCCAATGAGTATATTTTGCTCAATACGCCCGCAAAAGGCAGTTTCAATATTCAAATTTTTTTGAAAATGGCTATGGGGAATGGGAATACCTATTCTTTACTCAAAACATAATTTACAAACTATATGGGAATCAAGCAACTAACAGCACTTACGTTAAACAAATTTAGGGTATTTTCACAGGCAGAAACCTTTGAAATAAACCCGCTTACGATTTTGACAGGTGCCAATAATTCGGGGAAAAGCAGTATTTTAAAGGCTCTTTTGTTGTTGGCAGACAATGCTCAAAAATACAATTTAGAAAAATTGGACTTTTTGACGGGAAAACATTTGCTTCAAAGTTTTAAAAATGCCTTGAATGATAGCCTTGCTATAACCGAAAATAAAACGTTTTCTTTTGCACTGCAACTCACAGATTCGGAAGATGATACGGAGATTTATACCGTTTTGCGGGAATATATTGATTATGATAATGAGGTCATTCTCAATAAAATAGAAATACATGCAGGGGAGATACTCCTTGCGAAAACGGGCAAAGGCGAAAATGTTTATGTCAATTTTTCCTATTTCTCTCAAAAATATTTTCTCGCAGAAATGCAAAAAAAGCAAAAAATGGTTCCCAAAGAATCTGTTTTTTTATACAGAAAAAAAGAAAAATTAGCGATTTCCCATGAGGCTATTCAAGCATTATTGCACAAGATTAGCGATTCAACCGATTTTAATGAGCGATTAGGCAGAAAATTATTAGACAAAATAACGGATTATTGTCGGCTATTTACGCGCCC